>JAGQXH010000542.1 GCA_020436695.1 Lewinella sp.
AAAACTCGCCATCTTCACTTTTTTCGGAGGATGCTCTCTATTTTTGATCCATGAATCTGCCGTTGCGAATTGCCCGCCGCTATTTGTTTACCAAGCGCACCACCAATGCGATCAATATCATTACGGGTATTGCCGTATTTGGTATTGCTGTCGGTACCGCTGCCCTGCTGCTGGTGCTGTCGGTCTTCAATGGTTTTGAAGATCTGATCACCCAGATGTACAGCAACTTCGACCCGGATGTAAAGGTGGCGCCACTGAAAGGGAAGACCTTTACCGAGGATAGCCTCACCATTGAAAAACTAAAACGGTTGCCGGGTGTGGTGTCCGTAGCCAGAACGCTGGAAGAGGTGGCCTTTTTCAAATACAAGGACAACACGGATGTTGGGATCATCAAAGGTGTAGATGAAGAGTATGTCCAGGTAGCCAATGTAGATTCCGTGATGCGGGAAGGGACCTTTGCCTTGTCATCCGATGAAACCAGTTACGGAGTCATGGGGCTCGGTATTCGCAATAAGCTTTCTGTAGATATTGAAGATCCATTCTATCGGATTGGTGTATATATGGCCAAGCGCAAACCCAATCCGCTGAATCCGAATCCTTTCCGGGTCCAGTATCTCCAACCGGTGGGCACCTTTTCGGCCCAACCGGAATTCGATCAGGAATATCTGCTCACAGAACTGGGATTTGTACGCGCTCTGCTCCAATTGGATGATCAGCTGAGTGCCCTGGAAATTAAATTGTATCCGGGTTTTAACAACTCCAGTACTTATAATGCTATTCAGGAGATCGTCGGGAGCGATTTCAGTGTCAAGAACCGCTACCAGCAGCAGGAGTCTTTTTTCAAACTCATGAAAGTGGAAAAGTGGTTGAGCTACGCAATTGCCGGTCTTATGATGGTGATGATCGCTTTTACCCTGATCGGCGCTCTGTGGATGGCGGTTCTGGAAAAAAAATCGGACGTAGTGATCCTCAAATCACTGGGAGCAACGGACATACTTGTTCGCAATATTTTTCTCATCCAGGGCCTGTTGTTGTCCGTTCTCGGCCTCATTATCGGCTTTGCGCTGGCTATCGGCATTTATACCTTGCAGAAAACCGTCGGTATCATTACCATTCCCGGTAATACATCCATCGACAGCTACCCGGTGAGTATGCGTTTTATTGACTTTATCATTGTTATACTCACGGTACTGGCAATCGGACTGATCGCGAGTATTCCACCGGCGCTACGGGCGAAACGGATCAGTGCTTTGGTGCGGGAGGAATAATTTTTTTAAAGCGGACCTATTCGTATCCGGACTGAGTGTTTCAAGAAATAACACGAAAAAATGTCCCTCTCTGAACCAGACCGTTCTCCTGCGTACTCAGTCTTTATCAGTAGTTTTTACCTGCTTATTCTACTGTTCCTGTCCATCTATTTCTTCCGTGAGCGAACCATCATGCCCGATACCTCTTTTCAGCTGTTTGAGTTATTGCGGAATGATCACTTCTCCATTCAGACGGGGCGCTATGGAGCCTTCATCAATCAGGTACTGCCGCTGGCCGTAGCCAGATCAGGTGGCCATTTGAAGGCGATCCTGATCAGTTATTCACTGACCTTTACACTACTACCCCTTGCTATTTTTCTGGTACAGCTAGGGCCGTTCAAAAACCCGAAAATGGCATTGGTAGTAGTATTGTTTTCAAGTCTGCTGGTTGTACACACCTTTTTCTGGGTGCAGTCAGAACTTATTACGGCCTGCCTGTATCTTCTCCTAGGCTGGGGTTTTGTGCATACCCGGAACGAGCCTATTCAATGGCATTGGCTTTGGCTCCTACCTTTACTGGTATTAGGGCTGATCACTCATCCGCTGGCCCTGATCCCCCACATTTATATAGGCATCTTTTTTTTGACAGGAACAAAAAACCGGTTACGGTCCGGCGTCTGGTACTTTACACTCGCAGGCCTGTTGATCGTTCTGATGAAGTGGAGCCTGCTGACGATCCACGCCTATGACGCAACCGCTGCTGGCTTATCGCAAAATGCCTTCCTCCGGTTCTATCGTTTTTTTGAATGGCAGAGTACCCGTCAGTTCCTAAGCAACTGCCTTCGTCTGTATTTGCCCTTTTTTCCTCTGTTCGGTTGGATCATTTACTATTATTGGCGATCAGGTGAAAAAGCAAAACTGGCATTATTTCTGTCTGCAACGCTGGGATATCTCGTATTGGTCAACGGCACGTACAGTTGGGGTGGGGTTATTTTTCATATGGAAGCATTTTATCAGATATTAGCCGTCTTCCTGGCTTTACCGCTGGTGTTTGATATTTTCCCCACCCTTACCGGACGATGGAGATCAGTGGCAATATCGCTATTACTGGTTCATAGCCTGTTCCAGATCGCAAATACCGGCCGGTTCTACAAACAGCGAAACAGGTGGATCAGTGATGTGATGAATACTTACCAATCGGCAGGATACAACAAGGTGCTGCTTCCGGTAGAAACAGTCCCAATGGATACACTCTTACTGGAATGGGGATTGCCCTATGAAACGGCTTTGCTATCAGAACTTAAGAAAAATCAAAATACTTTCAGTGCGGTGGTCAATAGACCAGATGCACCTTTTAAGCCATGGAAGATGGATAAACACGTTTATCTGCACACCTTCGGTGCTATTCCTTATTCGGAACTGAACCGTTTGCCTTACTTTAATTTTCGGGATACAGCCCTTTACCTGGAAGTGCGAGCAGCGGAATAAGGCAAATTGTCATTGCCATTAGCACAGCGACGCAGAGATCTCTTTCGAAAATCCTGCGTCGCTGTGTCGGATGTCATTATACGCCAAAAGCCTGACGAACGATACTCGCCTGCTCTGCGTCGTGCACTTTCTTAAAGCCGGAAGCCGGAGAAGCACTGGATTTACGAGCCGCGTAACCCAGATCTTTGGTCAGCCCCACCTCATCGTTGTGCATCATGGAACTGATATACTGCCAGGAGCCCATGTTGCTGGGTTCCTCCTGTACCCAGATCGGATCGGCTTCGGGATATTTCTTAAAGATCCGGTTGATCTCTTTGCCCGGCAACGGATATAACTGCTCCAGACGTACCACGGCTACATCATCCCGATTGTTTTCCCGCTTGTACTGGATCAGATCGTAGTAGACCTTTCCGGTACAGAACAGCAGACGCTTTACTTTTTTATTCGTCTTATCGCCCATATACGGATCATCCAACAACTCGTGGAAACGGTGGCCGGCTTCAAAGTCTTCGATCTGAGAAACACATTCCGGATGACGCAACAGGGATTTGGGTGACATTACGATCAGAGGCTTGCGGAACGGACGGGCCAGCTGACGACGCAACAGATGGAAAAAGTTAGCCGGGGTAGTCACATTGGCAATCGTCATATTAAACTCGGCACAGGCCTGCAGGAAGCGTTCCAGACGAGCGCTGGAGTGTTCCGGGCCCTGGCCTTCGTAACCGTGTGGTAACAACATCACCAGCCCACTCATCCGCTGCCACTTGCTTTCGCCTGCGCTGATAAACTGGTCGATCATCGATTGGGCACCGTTGGCGAAGTCACCGAACTGAGCTTCCCAGATCACCAGAGTCTCCGGTGTAGCCAGTGAATAGCCATATTCAAATCCCAGCACACCGAATTCAGATAGGAAAGAGTTGAAAATATGAAACTTGCCCTGCTTTTCACCCAGGCCATCCAGCCGGTTAACCGGCTTATAAGTCTTGGCATCACGCACTACAGCATGCCGGTGCGAGAACGTACCCCGTTTCACATCCTGCCCACTCATCCGTATATCATGGCCGTCCAGCAGTAGCGTACCGTAAGCGAGCAGTTCGCCCATGGCCCAGTCCAACTGGTTATCGTCGAGCAACTTCTGTTTACCCTTGTAAAGGCGCTTTACCTTTGATAGAGGAGTAAAGCCATCGGGCAAGGTCATCAGGTGCTCGATGACCTCATCCAGCACTTTCCGGTCAACACCCGTTTCAGGTGAAACATCGTAATCTTCCGGTGTGGTTTTCTTTTTCAATTGTTTCCAGGCCAGTTCCGGCTCCTGATATTCGTAAGGCAGCGGATGTTCTCTGACTTCATCCAGCCTTTCTTGCAGCAGATTCCAGAATTCTTTCTCCATTTCGTTGGCCAGATCCGCGTCCACTTGCCCCCGGTCGATCAGTTTTTTGGAATAGATCTCCCGTGGATCAGGATGATTGTTGATGATCTGATACATCTCCGGCTGAGTATATTGCGGATCATCCCCCTCATTATGCCCATGTTTGCGGTAGCAAACCATGTCGATGAACACATCGCTGTTGAATTCCTGGCGGTATTCCATCGCCATTTTGGCGACGAAAAGTACCGCTTCCGGATCATCACCATTTACGTGAAAAACCGGCGCCTGTACCACACTGGCTACTCCGGTGGAATAGGTAGAAGAACGGGCTTCATCCCAATCGGTCGTAAAACCGATCTGGTTGTTGATCACAAAGTGGATGGTACCTCCGGTATAATATCCGTCCAACTGGCTCATCTGTACGGTTTCATACACAATACCCTGGCCGGCCACCGCCGCATCTCCGTGGATGAGAATAGGTAAGATGCGGTCATAATCACTTTCATAAAGGATGTCGGCTTTAGCCCGGGCAAAACCTTCTACTACCGGATCAACTGCCTCTAGGTGTGAGGGGTTGGGCACCAGCTTCAGGTGCATTAGCTTATCATCCATGCTGACCTGAGAAGAATATCCCAGGTGATATTTTACGTCGCCGTCGCCAAAACTCAGGTCGGGCACGGCCGTACCTTCGAACTCGTTAAAGATCTGGCCGTAGGTTTTCCCCATAATGTTGGCCAGTACGTTCAGACGACCACGGTGTGCCATGCCGATCACGATCTCCTCTACCCGGTCGGAAGCAGCCTGCCGGATGATGCCGTCCAGTGCTACGATCGCGTTCTCCCCTCCTTCCAGTGAAAAACGTTTCTGACCGATGTATTTGGTGTGCAGGAAGCGCTCAAACATGACCGCACCGTTCAGTTTTTCCAGGATACGGCGTTTTTCTTCCGGCTGCAGATCATAATCGTCGGGATTATGAGCCTCAATGCGAGTACGGATCCAGCGACGACGCTCGCGGTCATCGATGTGATGGTATTCAAAACCGATATTGCCACAGTATATATGGCGAAGTTTAGCCAGTATCTCCTCGAGCGTAGCATTGGACAAGCCGACTTCCTTCCCCACAAAGAAATGCATTTTAAGGTCTGCTTCCGTTAATCCGAAATCTTCGAGATTGACCGTCGGCTTGCGGTCTTTTCGGCGGCGGATGGGGTTGGTAGTGGAAAGCAGGTGCCCCCGGTCGCGATAAGCTTTTATCAGCGACAAGACTTTGAGTTCTCTGGATAATTGCTCCGTACCTACGGCCGCACCGTTGGCCACCGCCGCACCGTTTCCATTCCCGTTCCCGTTGGTTGAGCCCTGAGCGTAATCAAAGCCTTTGAAAAAAGCACGCCAGCTGTTTTCCACTTCCTCCGGATGTTCCTGATATTGTTCGTACAGGGATTCTATATAGTTAGGATGTGCATTGGCTATAAAAGAAAAATCTGTCATGATCTTTAAAATTCAATATTTTGGCAAAGTACCGTCTACTGGCTTTAAAAAGCAAGAAAATTAAGAAATATTGTAGACGGTCAGAGGTGTTAACGGATGGGGAAAAGGAATGTTTGGATTTTAATGCTGGATCAGGCTTTTGGGTAACATTTCCAGGAAAGGGAAGCATTTATCATAATCGAGTTCATAATAGTTCACACCCAGATTAATAGTTTCATAATAGATAGGAAGATGCTCCTTATAGTACTTTTCGAACTGTAACTTCCAGATGATCCCCGACTGTTTGATGGTATTGTTTGAAATATTTTCTATCCGTGATTCTCATCATAGGCATCAAATTTAAACTTTATATCCCACTAAAGTGACGGAGAAAAAATAAATGAACCAATTTTAGGTTTTTAATATTTCGCTAAGCC
>JAGQXH010000543.1 GCA_020436695.1 Lewinella sp.
GGCAAATACGCCGGAGCCGGCGAAACGGCAGACTGCGACGATGTGATCGGGTATTTCAACATTCGATTTTCCCACTTATCGACCCATTTTTGAATAATCTTCCATCGCCCGGACAGTTTTGCGATCATTTTCCGGGGAAAATCCGGTGGAAAATAAAGAGCGGTTAAGGCTACCGACAGATAAGGGAAGATACCGATGTTGAAGATCAGCATATTGAGCAGGTGAAAGCAAATGACCAGCGCGAACGCCCAGGGTCGGATACGTCGATTGAGCAGGAAGAAGGCAACCGTAAGATCGAGCATCACGCCCACATAGGCCATGAAGTAGGGCGTCCAACTCATCCCCAGAACCGGACCGATCACCGGTAGACTGGATTTGTAAGCCATCCAGTCGACCAGGGGCACACCCCGCAACCAGTCACCGTTGATCTTGGCAACCCCTCCAAAGAAGTAAACCACACCAATAAGGAATCGAAGCACGAACAGGCTTCGGAACGGGATAATATCTCTACGCTGTGCAGGATGCTTCCAAACAGCCCAACTCCATTGCCGGTCAGCCGGCAAAAAGATCATAATCACCGCCAGCCAGCAGAACAGATAACCATGATTGAGATAATTGGATTTTTCCAACAGGAAAGTATAGATATAGCCCACCGCGAAGTAGATCGTAAAGAATCGATACCATCGCCCCACAATGATGCCCATTGCCGCTAAGATCAGGCTGATGAAGATGGCGGATATCCAGGGTTCCGGAAAAGGATGTACCCATTCAAAGCCGTAATAGCGAAACTGGAATTGCTGCGGATCAAAGGCATTTTTCTCCAGATGATAGTACAGCCAGGTCCCCGCTATATCACTTAGTGCCAACACTCCAAATACAATACGGAAGAAAACCAGCGAAGCAATATCCACCGGCCGATCGAGTACCTTTTGATATTTTGTCAATAGTTCCAGCATAACCCATCGTCAGCGAATAAAATACATTGTTTACAAGATTCTGTAATACAAAGATTGAGCCGACGGATTCTCTTACAGACGATTCGATATTACATGGTTCCACTGTTTCATGGCTATCATGTCAATGAGACAATGAAGCAATGGAGCAGGAGTAATATTATCTGATTTAATTGACAGTGTAATCGTAAACCCGTCAGTGAGTGTCTCTGGGCTAACGTCCGTCAGCGAATCGGCCGGAAATGATCCGTTCGATCCCACAATATACGTTCATCCGGTCATCCCGCAAAAAGCCGACCAAGGTCATATCATTGGCCTCGGCCAGTTCGACCGCCAGTGAAGTAGGAGCACCGACCGCAGCGATTACCGGTATGCCGGCCATAGTAGCTTTTTGTACCAGTTCAAAGCCGATCCGTCCGCTCAGCACCAGCAAATGTTCTCTCAACGGCAACGAACGTTCCCGTAAGCAGGCACCGATCAGCTTATCTACGGCATTGTGTCGCCCCACGTCTTCACGCAAGAGTAGCAATTCTCCCGACGCATTGAACAAGCCCGCCGCATGGATACCACCGGTGAGCTCAAATAGCGATTGATCCGCCCGTAATTTTTGGGCCAGACCACACAATACTTCCGCCGGTATCTGAGGATATCCTGGCTGGGGAAAATAACAACTGACCGCTTCCACCATCTCCAGTGCACCTTTGCCGCAAACGCCGCAGGAAGATGTGGTGTAAAAATGACGATCCAGCCTGGAAGGGTCTACCTTGACTGCCGGATCAAGAAAGATTGTCACCCGATTTAGTGCCGGGAGGGTTTCCACTTCCAGTACCTGCCGGATATCTCCGATGATCGCCTCGGTGAACAAAAAACCCAAGGTCAGCTCTTCATCCTGCCCGGGGGTACGCATAGTCACGGCTAGCGGGAGCCGCCGGCGCTGCGTTTTATGTCCGTATTCCAAACGGATCTCCAGCGGAGATTCTTCTACCAACTGGTCTTTGAGGCTGCCAAAATGCCCCGGCGATATGCGATGGATCTGACAGGAAGTGGTGCCTGTGGATGGCATGGTATTGAGTTTGGTTAAGTGTATATAGATAGGCGTAAGTTTCTACAATCAGCCTCTGGTTGACTTACGACTTAAAGACTTACGACTGATAACCCAGATTAAATATTCGTATTAAAATGCAAAAACAGTCCGTGTTCAAACAGATGATTGTAGCTGTACTGAATACGAAATACCTTATCGTAATACAGGACAATATCCAACCCCAGGCCTCCACCCCATAACGCCCGGTTGCTGAACGGATTCACTTCACTGGTGTAAGGATCATTTACTACGGCAATGCCCTGATTAAAACTAAGATAGGCCTTCATCGGCATTTTTCGAAAAGACTTAATGGGGATAAATTTCCCGAAATTCAATTCTTTCGTAAATAACCGATAGCGCATAAAGGATTTAAGCAGGGCCATATCCATACCGTTAACCACATAGTATTCATAGCCGTACAGGTTGTTGCGGCCAAAACCAAAAGCACGGTATTCGTTGAACGGCTGCTGCTGACGGGTCATCGAGAGTTTAACGCCAAACTGAAAGCCGGTACTCCACCGGTCAGATAATGTCCAAAAATGATCGTAATTAGTTAATAAGGTTAGTGCATTGCGATCACTGAAGAAACCCAGCCCGTCCTTAATCAGTTCGGCGGTGAACAAATTTCCTTCCAGCGGGTAGGATCTGACATCTCTAAGATCATAAGTGAAATGATACCGCAGTGAAAAAAAACGCTGGTTTTTACGGCCATCCAGAAAAAAATCAGGATTGAGTTCGCTGGCGATGTAATCATCCACCTGGTTCTGCTGAAAGCGCAGCCGCAGGCCGTGGGTCAGGTGAAAGCCGGGGCGATAGATCAGTCCGAATTCCGACCAGAAGCGCTGGAAAATGAAGCGACCGTCAGTATCTTTGTAAAAAAGTTGCTTGTTATCGATGGAATTGTAATTCAGCTCCCGGTTACGGGCGTAGGCAACCTCCGTCACAATGCCGAGCGTCTGGGCCCGGTCGATGTAGGGAAAAGAATATTTCAGGGAATAACTTCGCGTATATCCGTATTTAGCCGTTAGCTTAAGCTTGTCTTTCTGTCCGGTAAAATTCAGATGGGCGAACTCGATACCGAAATTAATACGATCCAGAGAACGGTTCTGCTCTACCCACCATACGTTAAAGTTGCGGTCAATCAGTTCGAAGACGGGCACCGGGTAGATGTACCAGGTCTCGATCACAATGATCTCCAGGTTGATCTCGCCCTCATTACCAACACTTTGATTGAAGGTCGCTTCATTGAACAGGCCGGTATTCATAACCAGATCCTTACTACGCTCCATCTGGACTTCCAGCAGAGAATCAGGTACCAGATCACCACTTTTGAACAGCAACTCCCGCAGAATGATCTCATCTTTGGTTTTTTGGTTGCCCTGTATGGTGATCGCACCGATTCGAATCATGCCTTCCTGTGCCTCCACTATTCCCAGAAACGCCAACAATAAACCAGCGCTTAGCAGTAATTCTCTCATTCAGGCAATATACATTTTTTAGACGGTCAATAGCTGAGGGTTAACGGCAGATGGTCGGCCATATATCATGAACGGTTATTCGTTCATCGTCTACCGTGAACCGCCAACTGTTCTCTGATACAGTTCCAGTTCCATAGTCGGCAATGGTAACCGACGCCCTAAATGGGTTGGGGGTGATAGCGTGTCTTTTTTTTCGAGGATCAGAAATTGATACTGATCCAGCTTGTCGGATGTGGTGTCTATACTGATGTGGTACAGCCGGTAAAGATATCCTACCAGACTGGCCGTGTATGCCCGCGAGCCGATTACGTATCCCGCAGGGACAACCGCTCCGATCTCCTGAACATCGTGCAGTACCGCCCGGTCTCGGCCGGTGACTTTCCCCAAACGGGAAAAGCTAAAGGCTATGGAACCAATGAGCAGGCTGCCGATCAGAATTGTAACAAAATTAGCTTTTGATCGCTCCAAATTCAATAGCTCCGTCCATTTTTGTACGATCGGTGCGATACAAATACCCATAGCTAGTGGGAAATAGGGACAGGCCGGCAGTAAATAGTAAAATGCCTGTCGGGGAGAAATGGCCAGAGGCAGTGAAGCGGAAAAGCCGATCAGCAGAAGCACTAAGGCCCATCTTCCCTTTTCTCCGAAAAACTGCCGGTGGATCTGTTTGCGGCCAATCAACAGCAACAAGGCAGTCAACACCAGAGCCGGGCTCAGGATCTGCAATAATCGCCCAACGATATACAAACGATTTTCCCGGTAATGATAGGTAGTACGTTCACCACGGATACTGGCTACCACCTGGCTGTCGAAATATTTGCTCAAGCTGTCATATGCTGTATCGAAAGAGAGTAGCACCGCATAGCTCAGTCCGAATGCCGCCAAAAGAATGGAAGTACGCAGCAGCATACCGCTAAAACTATATTTTTGGAATACCAGCCAATGGATTCCCCAAAAAGCCAGTGGGAAAAGACCGACGAATCCTTTGGAAAGTGTAGCTGCTACCAGGGAAATACCCGCCAACGTTATCCATAGAGCCGTACGGCCATTCAGGAGATGATCACTGACCCGCAGCATCAGATAGACGGCCAACAAGGTAAACAGTCCCATAGTACCCTCCAGGATATTGGCCGGATAATACAGATACACTACCTCATTGAGTATCCATAGGAATAAGGGTATAAACCAAAGTTTCCTCAGCGAGTGATCATTGGAAAACAGGAATCGCCAGATCGCGACGATCAAAAAAACAGAACCTCCCAATACCGCTAATGTGTATAGCCGCTCCACGATCAGATGATCTCCAAATAAAGTGAAAAAAAGAGATTGAAGACCAAAGACCAGTGGCGGATGCTCGTGGAACACCGGAAAGATCGTTTCCGTCAACTGCGGATACCAGAAACTCCCCTCTCCGGCAGCCATATTCCTTGACAATACCGCGTACCACAACCCGTCATTATACATGCTGCGCTGTACCAGATCCGGTCCGGACAGGAAAAAGAAGGGGATAAGCGGTAGCAGATATAGAATAAAAGCGCGGTCTTTCATGGCCGGAAGCACTTAAAAACTGCAAGATACGTCTTGAGAAGTCGACTTCCTAGCCGGGAAGCTCTCCGACCGAATTTTCACCGTATGTATAAGAAATCGTAACTTCTGTCTATGTCGACTTGATCCTGCCTGAAATAATATGCAATTTACATCAGCTAGCACAACCCGACTGTTCATGAAGTATGTTTACCCGTATCCAATTCCGGTGATATGGGCTTTGGTTTTTTGTTGTTTATACACCAACAAGGCCATTGCTCATAAACTCCCGGATGATTATTTTTTCACCTGTGACCTGCATTTTCCTCTGGCGGTCCAGTCCTCACCCAATACCATTCATATCCCTTTTAAAATGGTGGGACGCCTCATTGCCGTCGAAGCCCGGGCCGATACGGTAGCCGGTACTTTTATCGTGGATACCGGAGCCGAGCGCTTACTACTGAACAGAAACCACTTTCGGGAACGGTACTACGAACAATTTACCTCTGTGGGCAATACAGGTATGGTCCAGGCTGTAAGTCAGCGTTGGGTGGACAGTCTCTTCTGGGACAACCTGACTTTTCCGGAGGTAAAGGCCAATGTTTTGGATCTGTCTCATATCGAACGGAAGAAACACATACGGCTGGTCGGCATCATCGGTCAGAATGTTTTTGCCGATTTTGAGCTGTTCCTGGATTTTCAGTCACAACAGTTGGTGCTTACCCGGCTGGATGCGGCGGGCAACCGGCTAGACCCGGATGCGATCTGGGAAAGTCCTTATGACAGTCTGGATTTCCGTTTGGTAGAACACCTGATCATGGTAGAAGCTGAAGTACAAGGCAGAACCTTAAAATTCAATCTCGACAGTGGGGCGGAAGTCAATCTGCTGGATCGCCGGGTCAAAAGAAAAGTATTGGATGATTTTGAGATTGTCAAGCGGGTCAAAATGGTTGG
>JAGQXH010000544.1 GCA_020436695.1 Lewinella sp.
TATTTCAACCATAATAGTAATTTCAATGCTGAGTTCCCCGGCAGTTAACTTAGGCAGGCCCGAAAGCTTACAAACCGCGATCTTTGAATTTTTATCCAGGCTCTCCTGAAAAAAATTAATGGTCAAACTGTTAATGCCATCGACATCGGGAGTAAAGGTGGTTGTATGCTTTGTCGGCAGCGTTGAATTAGAAGGGATGATCGGGAAATATTGCCCATTTTCAATTTCGACGCCGATTGAATGAATGGTGCGTTCCTTAATTATGATCTGCCCGCCGAGATCAAAGTCTTTTTCCAGTATGGCGCCATAAATGGCCGCTCCTTTGGCAACGCTGGTACCGGGATCGTCTCCATAGATCTTATCTCCAAACCGTTCAGTCAGATAGCTTGAAATTAATTTTAATTTACTCGAACCGCCGACTTTCAGTATTATATCAATATCATCGTCTGTCAACTTGCTGTTTCTTAAGGTGTCATCGAGAATGCCCTTGATCCTGTCCAAAGCAGGGCTCAGGAGCTCATTCATTTCCTGCAGCGTGAATTCCAGAGTAGGCCCTTCTTCATCAAAAAGATAAGGCGCAGAAAGATAGGCCGTCGTTCTTCTTGCAGATCCCAAACTTTCCTTAGCTTTAATACAAGCCTCCCGCAAATAGTACTCGTCTCTTTTGCTGTAGGTTTCTCTCCTGAATCTATTTCTTCTGCCTTCTGCCCTGGGGGCGGCCAAATTCTCTCTTTGCTTGATGTATTCGATGATCAACTCGTCAAAATACTGCCCCCCAATGGTCTTATCGCCTCCCGTATTGATCACTTCAAAATTCAAATTTTTGTCCCGATTGACCCTTAGTTCGAAAAGTGTGATATCGAGGGTCAGCCCTCCAAGGTCGAATACCAAAAATTTTTTAGGCTTATCGAGGGCTTCCAGTCCGCCTTCGTTCTTCATCTTCAGCAGGTGAGAAAGTGCCGCCGCAATGGGCTCCAGGATGATCTTTATGGAACCAAGACCGGCCAGCCGGGCCGCCGCATCAGTGTTTTTTCGCTGTTGCTCCTTGAAGTAATATGGTACCGTGACTACTACCCCCTGCGGTTTAAATTTATTGGCGGGAACAATTTTCTTTGCTTCGGCACGTAATTCCGCCAGGATCTCTTTGACCAGGATAATGGGGCCGAATTCTCTATTACCAACTTTGATTTTTTCGCTGCTGTCTTCTAATGATTTTTTAATCTTGTCAATTAAATTATCAGGGTTGCGGTTTCCTTCCTGAATGGCCTCGGTGCCCACCAGAAAACTATCTTTTTTATCATCATAATACAAAACTGTCGGTAAGATGGGCTGTCCGTTGCTTAGTGTATATATAGACGGACCAGATCCATCCCATTTCGCGATGCAGCTTTTGGTGGTTCCGAAATCAATTCCCAGAATAGGGTTATGCATATGATCTCTCTGACTCATCGGATTAGCATTTCAATCATTAAAGAGGTGGAGTAAGAGTTATTTTAATTTTCAGGATCTCTTCCGGTCTTTCCGGACGACTATGGTATTGGGTACTATTCCAAAAAAGCCGTGGCAGTAAAGTCCTCCCAGCTGGTGTTGGAGCTGTATTGTATTTCGATCCGCACTGTATCACCGCTCTGCACTTCCAGATCATTACTCAGCGGAACGACCACCGGCGGCATCAGGGAATCCGAAGATTGAAAATCAATTTCTTCAAAAAACGTAATAGGTGAGGTGAGTCGCAAGCTGTTTAAAGTTCCTCCGCGATCCACTCGGACCGATACCGTTTTGTGAAAATGAATTGGGTTATTTTTACCAAAATCCAGGGTTAAAAACAAGGTCTTTCCGGAAAGCATTCTGGGTGCTTTGATTCCCGTGAATTGAAAAAAATGCGTTCTTAGGGAGATGCTGTCCTCAAAAAAGAATTGAGATTCTGCCAGCTCAAAAAAATTGGAGGCAAGATTAGGAAGCACCACCCCTTGTTCATGTAAGAACTTATGCAGATGGTTCAAAATAGTGATCTGGGGCTCGGTCACCTGCCAGGTGCTTAGGTTTTCGGCAATGATGACATCAACGGGGCGTCCCCCCAGGTCGGCATCGGTCAATTCTCTGGAATCTTTTTCAATAAGTTCGATCCTGTCTTCCAATCCGTTATCAAGAATATTCTTTCGGGCAAAGGCGACCATTTTTGGATCCTTCTCCACGGCATACACCTTGGCAGCACCGGCTTTTGCCGCAAAAATAGATAAGATACCGGAGCCGGTTCCACTCTCTAAAACCCGTTTATCGCGACAAATTCTTTGTATACTCCTTTTGATCGGTTGAATTCTTTCCTGATCCGAAAGCAATTCATAGTGATAGGTGAGGTCAAAAAAGCCTTCTTCGCTGGGGTTGTTGTGGGAGATTCTCGATGTCATATAAAACAGGTGTGAAATAAGTGCTTAATGTTGGGTTATCTGCAAGTGCAAACCATTTTGATCATAACGGAAAGCACCAATGAAGTAGCCTTCCCTGGCCAAATCAGGTAATCACTGTTGAACCAATTCAAAATCGGTGCGCCGGTTTTTAGCTCGTCCCGCTATTGTATTGTTATCCGCCACGGGATTGTTCGGCCCGTTACCAACAATGATGAATCGGTTGGGAGCCATCCCGTGCGCCTGCACGAGATAGTCGGCAACCGCCTGGGCTCTTTCTTTCGATAAAATAATATTCGTGATCTCATCCCCCACATTATCCGTATTACCTTCAATGCGTATATGCGCATTGCCGAAGGCTTTGGCGATATCCACGAATTCCTGGTCAATAATGAATTTGGCATTTTCATCAAGCTGAAATTCTCCGGTGCGAAAGTTGATACTAACGTGCTTGGTCGCAAGAGATGGCTTAGTCTGTGCATAAGCAGGTAATGCGGCAAAAACCGGTCCTGCTTCAGCGTCGTTATCGGTACCGGCAAGTTCGCACTGCTGCACCAGTTGCGGATAGGAGATAAGCCGCCAACTGGGAATGTTACGTGCGGCTAGGCCCAGCTTTTGATATTCTCCGGCCATGCGCAAATAGAGGTTTTCGCCGGTGACTCCATTGAAATCCACATTAAGCCCAAAAAAGTCGATATTATCCCCGTGGGTAACCAGGCGCACATTATCTATGGCAGTTTTCGCAAATTCCCGGGGTACTCCCAAGCCGGTAGTTAAAATATCAATAGCACGATCTTTCGACAATTGGGAATTATTAATCTCGGCAGCACCCCGCATCCAACCCTCGTAAAGCTTCGCGAGCTTATCACGGTTATTACGCACAAATTCTTTTTTGGCAAAGAATACATCTGCAATAATATTGGTAGCCACTTTAGTGCTTTCCAGCACATTAGAACCGATCACTGCCTTAAGGCATTCTTCATCATCCGGGCTCCAGACCACAGCAGCATCTACCCGCTGGCTTTTAAAGGCCGTTGCCGCATCGATTGCATTACTTACCTCCACCAGTTGCACATCATCTACCGTCATTCCGCCGGCATCCAGCAGCCACAGCAAAAAAGAGTGTGAGGGAGTCAACTGGGCAACAGCGATCTTTTTCCCCCGTAGATCCTCTACATTATTGATACCTTTGCGGGCAACAATAGCATCCCCCCCCCGGGACCAATCGGCCTGCCAAAGGATCACCGGGTCGAAATCCTTTAGCCCGTTTACGATAGTTGGAAATGCATCAACAGTATACCAATGTAAGTCTATATCACCGTTCTTCCAGGCATTCAGTGAACTGTTTAAATCATCATTCAAAACAAATTCGACCTGCAAACCATATTCTTTGAAAAATCGGGATTCAGTACTGGCTTCAAAACCTTCGTTAAAGTACTGCCCCGCAGCATAGCCCCCCCAAGTTACTACTCCGATGCGAATAATATCATCGCCGGAATTTGCAGATACTTCTCCTGTAGGAATTGAAATTCTTTTAAGCAATAGAACAAAGAATACAATCACCACTATCCCTACTATTATAGTAACTGCTTTATTCTTCATTATGTCCAGATTATTTAGGTTGTATCAAACTTAATTTAATGGAGTTTACCAGAAAGCCAAGGCCAGTCGACTTTAAAAGGAAGTACTCATTATATCAGCATGCTAAAGATTACCCGGTTGGTCACTGCTCACTCATCCTTATGAATTCCTCAGCGTATCTTCACCTTCACTAAACCTTTAACTCGGTACTTAACCCGATTTTGATTTAAACCATAAAGAATATCTTCCCGGGCGGTCTATCAAAACAATAACTAGGGCACCTATTGAGAATCCGGACTTTGAGCACCCGACAATTAAGTATTCCAAAACCTAATTCCCGTTGCCCTAGAAATATTTAAAGGAGAAGCTAATTTCTGTATCACATCATATTTGGCAAATTAGTTCATTTATCTGTCATATTCAAAGATTTTTGGAATCTCTTATTATTCGCAGCAATAAGCAGATAAATCAGTTCTAAGAGAATGAGTAGGATAAAACCAGTGATCAGATCGATTTCCTTCGAAAGGACAAGTATGAAGGCCAATGCACCTAAAGCCATGAGGTTATACGTCCACATAAAAGCAGCAGCAAAACTTCTAAGATCTCCCGTGAAAACGCCTTTAGGCTTTCCGGCCGCTACCTTATAGGAAATATCTCTTACGATTAATGTTTTGTCCTGATCAAGCAGATTTAAACTAAATTGAAGTCTTCCCTCCCCCACATCTTCTGCTTTAGGCGTCCAGGAAAAAATGCCATTCTCAAACCTAGCCCC
Organism: Lewinella sp.; assembly: GCA_020436695.1. Classification (GTDB taxonomy): domain Bacteria; phylum Bacteroidota; class Bacteroidia; order Chitinophagales; family Saprospiraceae; genus Flavilitoribacter. Next base: position 4,759 of record JAGQXH010000544.1, read on the forward strand.
GGTGGGTGCCCTGCTTATCTTGACTTCGCAAGTTGCAGGATTTGGATTGGGAATTGAGATCTCACCCTCTTTTTCAACCGTAAAACTATTTTGAACAGGCAGATCCCATTTGACTTGAATTCCCGGAGATTTAACTTCCACAGGGAGAATAAAAAGTCGTGTTTCTCCCGTTGTTTCGGTAACGTTGAATTTGAACTCATGCCCCCCCAGGTCTTTCTCGTCCGGCACCCACTTGAAGACCCAACTTTTGTTAAGGTCTGTCATATTCTTACCGCTACGTATATATTCAATATTTTGTACGGAGAAATTGCTTAAATAATTGCGCAGATCAATTTCGAATATACTATTTGTAACTGCAAATTGCCTGGGAATTGTCCTGGCATTAGTATTGCTGGGTTCGTCAGCCATATCATTCATATTGAGTTTTGACAATAAATTGAGGCTTTTTACACATCTCAAATTTAATCAAATCAACCTTAAGATCAGCATGTTACAAGAATCCTTTCCAATTAAAATGCTAAAAAATTAATCACAAACTGTTCCATAACACTGAGGGTGTTCTCATCCAGAATAGTCCCTTCTTCCATCAGATCTCCGATACGGGAAATGGGTAGGTAGGCCGGCATGATGATGGCGCCCATATGATGCATAATACTGGTGAGATGATCGATACCTCGGAGGTTACCGGCCCTGCCGGTAGCCACCCCGACCAGCGCCGCTTTCTTGCGTCGGAAATTGGTGGCATAATTTCTCACCGAGCACGCATCGAGAAACAACTTCAGGGAGCCTGGGATACTGCCGTTGTATTCCGGGCAGACAATGAGGTATTTATCAGCCCCGGTAATGTATTCATCCTGCAAGGTGATCAGACTTTCCGTTTGCCCTTCCTTTTCGTACATATCCGGGTGGAACCAGTCGTGAGGAATGGATTCCAATGACAACAGCTTCACCTCTTCCCGGCCGTGCTCTTGCAGGAAGTCGACAAATTTTCGGGCAAACATTAAACTCTCGCTTGCTCTTCGATTGGTGCCGGAAATGACGGTTATCATGATGGACGTTTGGATATTTGGATATTTGGATGTTTGGATGTTTGGATGTTTGGATGAAATTAGTAAATCTGACGCTTCTCAATACCTAAATATCTCAACGTCCCAACATCCCCTAAACCTAAGATGGTAAGTATACAGTAAATCCGGCAAACTTGTTCAAACAATCGCTGTTTTAT
>JAGQXH010000545.1 GCA_020436695.1 Lewinella sp.
TACCGTCACCGAAATCCCATCGAAAAGTCACAGGATCTCCGTCCGAATCAGACACCGTTGCTTGAAATAATAGCATTAACGGTGCCTCTCCTGTAGTCGGTGTGGCCGAAAGGGATACGGTTGGGATGCCATTGTTCAAAACCGTGATCAGGATCGTCTCTGTATCTTCACATCCCTGATCATCCGTAATAGTGAGTTCCAGATAATAAGAGCCCGGAGTAGTATACAAATGGCTCGTTTGTTCGCCGGTGCCGGTCTGCCCGTCACCGAAATCCCAGCTCATAGTCACAGGATCCCCGTTTGGATCATAGGAAGCCGATGCATCTGCCTGTACAAAGAGTGGAAATCCGCCGGTAGTCGGTGTAGCCCGGAAGATGGCCACCGGTGCGGTGTTATTCCCACCGGCTCCTCCACAGGGGCCACTACTCACGGAAGGGAGATGAGAAAGCCGGCCGGCCGGGATGATCTGCTTGGTCTGGCTCGAACTGGACCAGCTCAATTGCATAACAGCTCCTCCCCCGTTTTCGTAGAATTCCAACACCAGGGACACCTCTTCTTCCGCATTCAGGGTGATCGTACCCGAGTTTTCGGTCGGGGCGTGATCCGTCCAGTTATCGATCAGTAACTGGCCGTTGATCCATAAGCGGACGCCATCATCCGAATTGGTATAGAACGTATAGGTTTCTGAATACTGTGGGCGTACCAGTCCGGTCCAGCGCACAGAAAACTGGTCAGTACCGACTTCAGTCGCATTCGGACTACCCGTTCCCCAGTTAAAGTTAACATTGGCATCGATCTGAGTAAAACGTTCATCCTGCAGTGTCATACCATCGTGGTAATTCCCAACTAGTCCTGCCTCTGAAGTCGGAGGTGGCGTCGGCTGTAGCGAATTTATCCAGTCTGCGATCAACTGTACCCCAGCTGCATCCACCTTGTTCTTGGCCAGGGGTGGCATAGCAATGCCTTCGGTCAGTGCGTTCATTCGGTAATGAATAATGGACTGCCCGACGCTTTGCGGGAAAATATAGGTGGCACCGGCGATTCCGAGATTATCCATAGCGGCTCCGTTAACCAGATTTTGCGCCTGCAAGGGAGTTGTGATCCGGGCATCAAAGTTAGCGCGGTTACCCGTTGCGGGCTGGTGGCAATAGCTACAGTTCACATCCAGATAGGTGCGCGCGCGGAATTCGAGCGAAGCTTCGGTATCGTCTTTTGCGGCCAGTGTAAGGAAGGAATTGACATCGGCTTCCGTTAAGGTCTGATCGAAGATACCAAGATGGCTCATCGTCAATAGCTGATTAGCCGTAATCCCGGTCTTGGTGTACTGGTGGTCACGATTCAGGTTTCGGGTTTTCGGCCCCAGTACCGACCCCACCACGGTCTGGTGGCAGGTCTGACAATCGGAAGTACCGGGATAGTACCAAACCTGTGGCTGTCCGTTGACGGTCAGGGTTTCCTCCAGCCCGCTATCCAGTAATTCGGCATCGGTGCCGGCCGCATTCCATTTGTAGGTGAGATAATAGAAATTGCCGTCCGTCCCCTTCACCTCCAGACGCGTTTCCAGCTTTTGGAATACGCCCGGGCTGGTTTCCATTTCAAAATGTTTGATCAGTACGGTACCTGCCGGATACTGCCAACTGTCGTCTGCAGAAAAGATGATCTTTTCCTCGGGGGTATCGTGGGCACCGTCATTGGGAACGGCAATCCAACGGGTCTTTTTGGCATTATCCGACCAAAAGGGTTCGACCAGATCATAGGGCAAAACACCGGGAGCGGGTGTCATATTGACCAGATCGCTGAAAGCACCGGTCTGAGAAAGATACTGCGGGGCCGGACTACCCACACCGGTAGCAGACAGGGTATACAAATTGACGTTGTTGCCGATCTTTCCGATGTACAACTCACCCTTGTTATCTTCTCCCCAGGTGATCATTTGGCCAGGAGTAAAGGAGGTCAGTTCCTCGATTGCATCCCGATAGGTACCTCCTCCGGGGAAGTCAGGTACAAACTTACCGTTCGCGTCAGTTTTGTAGGAAATGGCAAAGATGCGGTTCTGACTGTGTCCGCCACAGATGTATTTCCCCCCCAGTTGAGCGGCAAATTTGCTTCCCCGGTACACATAGCCACCAATGATGGCATTGGCCCCCTTCGCTCCACTTCTCGGAAAATCCACGACCGGATCATAATAGGTGCCCAGGGTTAAGGTAAGATTATTCGAACCGCAGGCGGTAAAATTGCCTACCAGATAGCCTTCGTGCTTGGGCCATCCGTAATTGCCGCCCCCTTCCGTAGTGGCGCCATTTCTTTTCAGCAGGTCGACCTGAAGGGCGTTAATCTCCTCCCGCGATCCAGCCCCTACCTCTCCTATCCAGAGTGCGCCGGTCTGCTTGTCGAGACTCATCCGGTGGGGATTGCGGTGCCCAACCGTGATGAATTCCTCAAAGTAATTACTCGTTCCGGTATACCACTGCGGATTGTCATTGGGAATCCGATAATACGCTCCGGTAACCGTTTCGGTGGTCACGTAAGTAATGGGATCTGCCCCACCGGTACAGTTGTTATCGTAATCCCGCATGGCGAAATTGGTCTGAGGACCCAACACATAAGTGGGAGCGTGACTATTCGGCGAGGGATCATCGATATTCACATCCAGGCGGATCACGCCCCCTTCAAACATATTGATGTTGTCGCCGTTATCGGCGGCTTTGGTCAATTCCTGGGCGGAGGTACGCCGTGCCTGATCACCAATGGTCAGGTAAAGATAACCGTCGTTACCAAAGGTAAGACCACCGCCACGGTGGGTGGCGTTGAACATCGGAATATTGATCATGCGCAATTCCGATGATTTATCAATGCTCAGTCCGGTACCCAGGGTTCCGTTTACCTCATAACGTGCCAGTCTCAAATAACTGCCGTAAAACCGCCCATCGGTGGCACAACTAAAGCATTCGCAATCACAGGAATAGGGACCATTATTGGGTACCGACTCGCCGCTGAATACATGATTGCCTGCCGCCACGTAGAACAGATATACCCAGTTTCGATTGGGGTTGGTGGCAAAATCAGGATGAAAAGCCATCCCCAGAAAACCACCATCGTGCGCCACTATGGTTTCAGCCGTAAAATCACCTAGAAGATTTTTGGTAGTCACGGCCGGATTGGAAGCGTCAAAATAGTCGATCCTACCCTGCCGGGACGCAACAAACATAATATCCACCGACGGATCGGGATACATGGTGATGACCAGCGGATTATTAAAGGTCAGATTGGGAAAAGCCGGCACGACACTCCAGTTGACCGGACCTCCACCGTTGGACGGTGTGGTACTTGGCAAATTGTTGTTGAGAAAAGCAGCGATGGGCTCGGGCTTGTACAGGCCGGTAAGCGGTACGAACATACTGCCGAAAGACGTAAGCAGAAAGGCAGCCATAAATGCAAAAGCCAGCAGATTCCCCTTTTTGGGAAACAGTTTCTTGAGTGTCGTCATGGTGTGTTGTTCAAAAGTAAGTTAAGACGGTATCCGGCAAACGATATATCATATCCGGCAACGGCCTGGTTTCCAAGGTCGATACCGGAACAAATGAGCGCATCGGAACAATTCCTGCTTGCAGGGGAGGTTCCTGTTTCCGGAATCGATCAAAAAGGGGAATACGTACACGAACTATCAGGGGGAGATTACGGTTTCCTGCGGAGGAAACGAGAATGATATTTAACTATATTTAGATGAGGGGAAAATATGCCTCTCGGTGACAATGGAAAGCTAATGCTCACCGATCCGGTATTCTGGTATGCTTTTCTCTATACAATTTGACGGAAATAATTAAACCTATTGGTTCTCCGTCTCTACGGACAAATATCGTAAAATCTTTTATAAGTTAAGAGGATTGATGTTTTAAATGTTAAAATTCAACGAAAAATCAGGCTTCGATCTCGCCCGTAAAAACCATTTCCGCCGGGCCGCACAACCAGATCTCACTAAAGCCTTTTTCCTGCGGACGGAAGCGAACCTCCAGTTCCCCGCCTTTTACCCGGATGGGTACCCGGTCAACACCATTTGCCTGCTTTAAGTGATAGGCAATAGCAGCGGCCGTTACTCCGGTACCGCAGGAAAGCGTTTCATCTTCTACTCCTCTCTCATAGGTGGCTACAGCAATGCCCCTGGGTTCCAATTGCACGAAATTAACATTGGTGCCCTGTTCCCGGAAACGCTCGGAATAACGCACGGCCCGTCCGGCCTGGTAGACATCGAGTTCAGCCAGCGCATCGGTAAAGGTCACATAATGAGGGGATCCGGTATTGAGATAGTAAAAACCATCGCCGGTCTCGATATCATCCACATCGATCATTTTCAATTCCACCCACTGGTCTTCCGGTCTCACCAAAGCTTCGTGTTCTCCATCTATGGCCCAAAAGCGGCAGCGCTCCTGAAAAACGCCCAGGCTGTGAGCAAATGCCGTTATGCAACGCCCACCATTACCACACATACTGCTCTCGCGGCCATCAGAGTTGAAATAGACCATCTCAAAATCAAATCCTGCTTTGTTCTGCAGCAACATCAGTCCATCCGCACCGATGCCGAAGCGCCGGTCACAGAGTTTTTCAATAAGCGGCTGATCGGTCTTGTCGATACAAAAGTGTTCTCTTTGATCGATGATCACAAAGTCATTACCGGTACCCTGGTATTTATGGAATGGGATTTTCATGTTTGGGAGTTTATTACACTATCAACAAAATTCTATAATACCAAATTGAGAGGACTTATACCTGAACGGGCTATTCGATGTTCCATTGATTCATTGCTTCATTGAAATAAAAACCATGAAACAATGAAGCAATAGAACACAAGCAATATTTTCTAATTTTATTGACAGTGTATTGATATTAAAAAGCTCTTCATCCATCGCAACATCACAAAATCACAGTATTACAGCATCAACAATCATTCCTGCACGTCATGGACCTCCACTTTCTCCTTTGCCTCCGTATCCATACCGAAGGGAACTCCTAAGGCCCAATGCCGGTAGAGCATCACTCCGAGTAACAGGAGAATAAGGGCCAGGCCGATGAAACTGAATTTCCAGCCCCATATATTACCGATGTATTCTCCGTCATAAGGGTCTTTTTTATCCGCTGACATCGTTTTTTCCGCAAAATTGCATTTTTTTGAGCGGACTTGCTCATTATCATTAGTTTTGTAGCAACCAACACTTATACCTTATCGTTTTGTTAAGGACTGAATTTATTGAAAATTAAAAGCTTCCGGGGGTCGTTTATTGTCGGAGATGTTGTATTTTTCAAGACCGATTCAATTACAAAAACTACCTGAGCATTGAGATAAGTACGACCTGCCTCGGTGCCCGCTAAAGACGTTATCCGCCCATGAAATCTTATGGTGTTATCATCGGTTCGTCACTCTTGAGTGCTTTTTTGGCCATCATGGCCTACCACTGGCTGGTAGGACCCCGGGAGATCATTATCCGGGAATCCGTTCCCAGCCGGTATACCAACTATACCGATGATATCATCGAAGAGTTGCGGCCGCGCACTTTTCTTTCGGCAGCTCCCACTGATTTCAGTGTCGCCGCCGAATCCGTAACCCCTGCCGTGGTCAATATCAAGTCAATTCAGACCGGGCTGATGGATCGCTGGCGCGGTTCCCGCACCTATGGAGCAGCTTCTTCGGGATCGGGTGTGATCATATCCCCCGACGGGTATATTGTGACCAATCATCACGTGGTGGAAGAGGGGAATTTCATTCTGGTTAATCTCAACGACAAACGGGAGATGAAAGCCAAGGTCGTAGGTTCCGATCCTTCTACGGACATGGCCTTGCTGAAAGTAGAGGCGGAAGATCTGCCCTATCTGGAATTCGGCAACAGTGACTCGCTCAATATCGGCGAATGGGTGCTGGCCGTCGGCAATCCGTTCGATCTGGCTTCCACGGTTACGGCCGGTATTGTCAGTGCCAAGGGCC
>JAGQXH010000546.1 GCA_020436695.1 Lewinella sp.
GGCTTATCCAACGGATCACCGCCCTCAATCTTTTTATCGATGACATTTACAATGATCAGAAGATCCTCAAGGATGGCATTGTACCCGAATCATTGATCGCTTCCAGTAAAGGTTTTCTTAAAGCATGCGTCGGTACCAAGCCGCCCAAAGGTATCTGGTGCCACATTACCGGTACGGACCTGATCAAAGGGGATGATGGTGAGTTTATGGTGTTGGAAGACAATCTCCGATGCCCTTCCGGTGTATCGTATATGCTGGAAAACCGGGAGATCCTCAAAAAGTCGTTCCCCAGCATTTTTGAGAAACTTGGTGTACAGCACATTTCCGACTATCCGATCCGTTTACTGGAAATGCTGCAATATATTTCCAAAAAGGATAACCCGAGGGTCGTGGTGCTCACCCCCGGCATTTACAATTCCGCCTACTTTGAACATTCCTACCTGGCTCAGCAAATGGGCGTTTATCTGGTGGAAAGCTCAGACCTCGTGGTACGCAACGGCTATGTGCAGATGCGCACGACCAAAGGCTTCGAAACCGTAGACGTGATCTATCGCCGCATCGATGATACCTTCCTTGATCCCAAGGCTTTCCGCCCCGACTCCCTGATCGGAATACCGGGTATCTTTGAAGTCTTCCGCAATGGCCGGGTAGCGATCGCCAACGCCCCGGGCACCGGTGTTGCCGATGACAAAGTGATCTATGCCTATGTGCCACGGATCATCAAGTACTATCTGCAACAGGAGCCTTTGATCCCTAACGTACGTACTTACCTGTGTGGAGAAAGTGACGATTGCAAATACGTGTTGGAAAACATCGAGCAGTTGGTGGTGAAAGAGGCCAACGAAGCCGGAGGATACGGCATGCTGATCGGTCCGAAATCCACCAAAGAAGAATGCGAGACCTTCCGCAAGAAGATCAAGGCCAATCCTCGCAATTACATTGCCCAGCCGACCATTTCCCTGTCCAGAGTACCTACACTTTGCGAAACCGGGTTGGAAGGCCGGCACGTAGATCTTCGTCCTTATATCCTGTACGGCGATCAGATCAAAGTGATCCCCGGCGGACTTACCCGGGTGGCGCTGCGTAAGGGATCGCTCGTGGTCAATTCTTCTCAGGGCGGAGGAAGTAAGGATACCTGGGTGCTTTATTAGCCCCCTCTGCCTTCGGTATCTCCCCCGCCGGGGGAGACAAGTCGAATAAAGAGAGTGAGATGGTGATGTGGTGAGTGCACCATTGCTTTGAACACAGCACATTACCACATCACAGGATCACATCATCACAATAACTTGTCCCGTACACGAAGTGTCGGGATCACACTATCACAACATCACAATATGTTAAGTCGAGTTGCCGATTCCATCTACTGGATGAACCGTTATATAGAAAGGGCCGAAAATCACGCCCGTTTTATTGGAGTTACTTTCAACCTGATCCTGGATATGCCGCCCAATGAGCAGGCGCAATGGGAGCCATTGCTCTTTGCTTCGGGTGATCACGAAGCTTTCAAGGAATTGTACGAGGAGAGTAGTCGGGCCAATATCCTCCGATTCATGAGTTTCGACGATCGCAATCCAAACGCTATACTTTCCTGCCTGATGCGGGCCCGGGAAAATGCCCGAAGTATCCGGGAGATCATCTCCAAGGAGATGTGGGAACACCTCAATCAGCTGTACCTCAGCTGTAAGGAAGCGGCCGGAAAGAAAAAGTGGAAGATGGATGACTGGCAGGATTTTTTCAACCAGATCAAAATGGGCAGCCAACTGTATTACGGCATCGTCGACTCTACCTTTACCCGGAGTGAAGGCTGGGAATTCTCGCGGCTGGGACGGTATCTGGAAAGAGCTGATAAAACTTCCCGTTTTCTGGATGTCAAATACTTCATTCTCCTACCCGACCTGCAAGCCGTAGGCAGTAACCTGGATATGCTGCAGTGGTCGGCAGTCTTAAAATCGGTCAGTGCCTTCAACATGTACCGGCAGACACACCTCGAGATCAACCCAAAGATGATCGTGGAGTTCCTGGTACTCGATAATCATTTTCCCCGTTCCCTTTGCTATTGCCTCAAGGAAGTGGAAGAAGCGGTCCTGGATATCACCGGTAATCAAAACAAACGGCATCCGGCAGTAAAAGCCATCGGCAAGCTTCGCTCCTACCTGGAGTTCACCGATATCAACGACATCTTCAGTTTCGGCCTACACGAATTCCTGGACGATTTCCAAAAGAAGATCAATAAGATCGGTGATGTGATCTATGAGAGTTTCTTTGCGATTAAACCGGAATTGGAGGCGGAGGGGAGTGTGCAGGAGCAGTGAGGGAGTCTTGTAGAGATGGTCCAAGTGGGACCACTTGTTTTGCAACTAATTGAAAATCATTTTATTACAAATTGAAAATGTAATTAATTTACATCAATGTCATTTTGTAGTGAAATGATTTTCTGAATTTTATACATATCTGCAAGGTTTTGTTTTCTTAATTATTTCCTCTTTTCTCCAACCTTTGAAAGTATCTCCACCTCATTTTTTCTTTCTATACAAATACCAAAAGCCCTATCTTTATAACCAAATAGCAAAGTTGTCGGCAATCTGGAAAACTAAATAATGGGGTTGAATTTCGATATAAGAGGCCATCTGAAGCCGTACGAAAAGGTAGTACTCGAATTTTCGGAATTCAAGGCTTTTTTTGTCGATCCATTTGATGAGGATTCCAGTCGGCATAAGCTATTCCGGAGTTATGAGCTTTATACACAAGATCTGGCCGAGAAAATAACGCCCAATTTCACTCAGTGGATCAATGGAAGCTTTGTTACCAATAAAAAGAACCCGAGAGACATAGATCTGGTCAATCTGATTGATTATCGGATTGTGGAGCAAAAAGATGCCTTGATCAGAAAAGCGTTCATTCGAGATGCAGTCTACGAGAGGTACGGAATCGATGCCTACCTCTTGGTGCTCTATCCGGAAGATCATAAATTGCATAGCTGGACCCAGTCGGATTTGTTGTATTGGCAGGACTGGTTCACCAAAAGCAAAATGGACAAGCGGCGAAAAAGATATCCGAAAGGATATGTAGCGATAAATATTGGAGACTTAAATTCAGAGTCATGAAAGAATTAGAAGTATCAGACGAAAGAATCATCCGGGCGTCGGATCTCTTGGAGCAGATCAGCGCCGTAGATGAAATGATTGATCTTCACAAGCAGAAAGGAGATGAGCAGGATCTGATGTTACTCCAGTACCAGGATCGACGGGCCCGTTTTCTTAAGGAATTGAAAGAAGTGCTGGCCGCATTGAATATTAAACCTACGGATCTTGCGGCCTAGGTTTTTTGTTGTATTGCAGTGCAATATGCCTTTGAGTTTCCTAAATACTTCTTAATTATACCTATGTTCCAGTGCTAAGGATCTGTCTCACAAGGTTTTGTGGATAGTCAACAAATCCAAGTGGGACCACCATGTGTCGTCCTAAAAAAAGGGCGGTCCTGAAATAGGTTTACATTCACAAATTACGTCCTAGAATAGGTTTACAGTTAAATACTCCCTCATTCAACCTCCTCCAACCGCCCCACCCACAATCCAAGAGCATTCCGGGCCGCCACGACCAACTTCTGTTGCGGCAGCTGAAGCAATTGTAGATCCCGTGTTTCCCCAGTGATCCGCCAGTACGAACGGTTAAGTCCCGCATCCCTGAAATGGCCGGTGCCATCCCCCAATAGCAGGATACCCAGCGAAGCATCATTCATTCCCAGCGCCGGTGTGGAGCCGTTGAAATTGCCGGCCAATAGCAGATCCGTATTACCGTCTCCGTTCAGATCTTCGGCCAGGATGCCGAAAATGGCACTAAGCTGGGCTGCATTCGGCAGCGGTTGTAGCCGGTAGTTACCGCGGCCGTCACTCAGGGCAATAGAAGATGACAGGCACACCACTTTTTTCTCGACGGCCCCGGCCCTGATACCCGGCGTAAAAACGTCTTCAAATCCCAGTTGGGAAAAGGCGGTATAGGTGCGGAGCAATTTTCTAAATTCCGGCATTTGTTTGGTCATTTCATCAATGGATACCAGCGGATATTCTTTGCCCTGGCGGAAATGGGTGACTACCGGATCGAGTTTGCGGTTGCCGTCAAAGTCTTTGACGTAGAGGCCCATGGGTTCTTCGGGAGAAGCGTGCAGATTGGTATTCAGGCCCCAGTTGCCCAGGATCAGGTCCTGCTGTCCGTCCTGGTTACAGTCCGCCAGGACGACCCGGTTCCACCAGCCGGAAGATCCGGGCAGTTCATGGGTTTGCCAGACGTTACTACCGATCGTCAGAAGTTGTACCGGCATCCATTCGCCGACCACTACCAGTTTCCGGTCACCATCGCCTTCCAGCACGGCCGCATCAGTTACCATACCCAATCGCCCCTGTTCGGGCAGGAATTGTTCAGTGACATCCCGAAAATGGCCGTCGCCCGAATTTTCCAGCAGCATACTTTGAGGATCAATACCGTAGATGCCCGGTACCGAACGAACACCGATAAAAAGATCCAGAGCACCATCCCGGTTAAAATCCAGCGGGACTACGCAGGAACCGTTTCTGGCAACCGTTGGTAGAGCATCGGGGTTCAGCGTAAAATTTCCAAGTCCATCGTTGATATATAGCCGGTCAAGAAGACCGGGGTGGCCCTCTTTGTACGCTCCTCCTCCATTTATGATCAACAGATCCTGATCGCCGTCCTGATCGCAATCGAAAAAGACCGCATCCACCGCTTCACTGCTTACATTTTCCGGAAAAAGCCCCACTGCTCTTTCAAAATGCCCATTCTCCCGCTGATAGAACAGCACATCACTTTGCCCGCGGGCTCCTCCGATGAACAGATCATCCAACCCGTCGGCATTCACATCACCTACGGCCATATGGGGCCCCTGCGTGGAAAGAAGGTTAGGGATCAGCGGTTCCTGCTCAAAATCTACAAATTGATCTTCCTGATGGGTAAAAGACAGGCCGAACTGATCCGCCGTGACCGGATCGATATATTTTTCACTTACCAGACTGGAGGGATGCCCGGAAGTCGTTTCATCTTGACGGACCTTCAAGGTTTCATTGGCGGGGATGGTTTCGAGTACGGTATGCTGTCCTCCCGGCCAGTTCACTTCCAGGCGATCGACCGTATGGGCCTTTCCTAGACCAAAATAGAGCACGGGCTCCACGGACGACAAAAATCCACGGGTAGTATACATTTCCTGGATCTGAGTCTTTCCGTCGATCGTGATGGTGACCCGGGCACCGATACCGAATGGATTCAGGTTGCTTCCTTCGAGTTCTACCTTGAGATAATTGTTGGTGCTACCGATCTCATTTTCGTAAACCGAGGCCGGTGCATTGAGGTTATTGATGACAATATCCTGATCTCCATCGCCATCCAGGTCGGCATAAACCGCACCATTGGATACACCGAACAGATCGAGGCCCCATTTGGCCGAGACATCTTCAAAGGTCAGATCACCCCGATTCCGGAAGGCATAGTTACTGGCTTTGCCGGAGGGCATTTTGGATGCCAGTTCGCGGTCGGAAGCCATCTGTTGTACCTGTTTGCTCGATAAATAGATCAGATAATCCAGATCGTTCGGACGTTGCCAGATCCCATTGGTAATATAAATGTCTTTCCAGCCGTCGTTATCCAGATCGGTCACCAGCGGGGCCCAGCTCCAGTCGGTAGCTTCCACGCCCGAAAATTGAGAAACATCAGAAAAGACCGGCTGTTCATCGGCTCCATTGCCCCGGTTGATCTGCAGCATATTCTTGGGGAACTGGTTGTAATAACCAAAACTCCGCTTAAGCAGGAAGATATTGTAAGGATCAGCTCCTACAGTACTCTTTACCAGTGTTTCCTCTTCCGGCTTCATATCCAGGCTGATGATGTCCGGCCAGTTGTCATTGTTCCAGTCAGAGATGGCATTTCCCATCGAAAACTGACTGGTACAACTCATC
>JAGQXH010000547.1 GCA_020436695.1 Lewinella sp.
TATTGAACGATGGTACAGCCGTGGCCTCTTTCAGGGCATCCGGTGGATCATCGATTATTTGCTGGCCAGTTGGATACCCTTTAGCATGCTCTATCTGTTTATTATCGGACTGTTGGCGTGGGGGTATTGGAAATGGAAAAAGACAGCTTTTAAAAATAAAAGCTGGAAACAACTGACGATCGCTGTTTTTGCCCGTTTGCTGGCTTTTCTCGGCGCCCTGCTTTTCTTTTTTCTGTTTCTGTGGGGGTATAATTACGGCCGGGTCTCCATTGAAGAACAGTTAGGACTGGATCTGGAGCCTATATCCGTGGAAGAGTTGCGAGAAATGATGGTGCAGGAGGCGCAGTATCTCGTCGAATGGAGAGAAAAGATCCCGGAAGCCGGAGACTCCGCGCTTACTGCTCAATATCTTCCGAATCTCCTGGAAAAACAGCTACGGGGAGATCTGGAAAAATGGCTGGCGCAGCATGATTTTCCAACTATTGGCCGGGCCCGGGTCAAACGTATCTTTCCCAAAGGTATCTTTATGCGGTTCAGCTCTTCGGGGCTGTATTTTCCTTATACGGGGGAAGGACAGGTAGATGCCGGCCTGCACGTATTGCAATGGCCATTTGTAATGATGCATGAAATGGGCCACGCCTACGGATTTGGGGATGAAGGCACTTGTAACTTTCTGGCGTACGTAGGAGGTGTCGATTCAGAAGATCCTTTCATCGCTTATGCCGCTCACCTTGATTTTTACCGGACGCTGGCTACCAACTATTTGCGATATGAACCTGAAGATTATCAGGAGTTTCGCGCAACCCTGCCAATTGGTATTCAATCCGATCTTAACGCCATCAATGACAATTTACGTGCTTATCCGGATATTATGCCCCGGGTTCGCTATGCGGCTTACGATACCTATCTGAAAGCACAGGGGATTAAAGAGGGAATGCAGAACTACAGCCGGGTAATTATGCTGGTGAAGGGCTGGAGAGCAATGAAGAATAAATGACGGCCAATCGACAAAGTAGTGAGTTTGAATAGGTGGGAGTGAGGAAATGCTTATTTTTTGGTGGGCACTCCCTAAAATTCGCGCCTTTCCTATGAGAACATTTCTCCTGATCTTATTACTGCAATTTCTCCTGACTACTGTTAATACGCAGGAATATTTATCACTTATTCAAGAGGGAGGCCAATGGTCACAACGACATATTACAGATCCATGGAATACCCCGGAAGTCTATATCACCGAACATTTTCGCATTGGCAAAGACACCTTGATCGATAGTGTTCGATGGCATGAAATCTATTTCCTGAGCGCTCCGGATTTTAGCTGGAAACATTCGGGCTTGCAATTTGGCGGCTACATTCGTGAAGAGAATCAAAAGGTTTATTACCAAGGTGACCTGAGGGATCGGAGCAACTTCCCCATGTATGATTTTAGTGCTGAAGTTGGAGACACCGTTTGGCAGGGGACGGATGATACCGGTTCCCTTTTTTCGCTCTACGTTTATAAAATTGACACCGTTGTTTATGATGATGATATTCCCCGAAAACGACTGCACCTGACCTACTATGATCACAATAGCCAGTACGATTATGGTGAAGTGGCTGTTTGGGTGGAAGGGTTGGGTGATCCGGTGCACGGATTGCTCGAACGACATTTCATGTGGGACTGGAATGGGAGGTATGGAGACCGTCTATTGTGTTATCGCGTCAATGATCGGTTGGTTTTCAAATCGCCGGACTTTCCGACTTGCTATGAACAAAATACATTGGGCTTGGATACATCCATTTCTTATTTGTCACTACTGGAGCCGTTAGCTGAATGGACTGTCACACATACTCGCAATTATTGGGTGGGGCCTGGCCAATACGACTATGAGAAAAATATCTGGACCGAACATTACCGATTGGGAATAGATACTGTAGTAGATGAGCAATTTTGGACAAATATTTATTATTCCCGGGATACTTTCTTTAACTGGAATGACCCCGACTTGGCGTGGGCTGGTATGGTGCGGGAGGAAGACCGGAAAGTGTATTACCGGGGCCCTATTGCTACCTTTCCAGGCGATCTGGCTTATGATTTCAATATGATCAAAGGGGATACTTTATGGCATACGCTGGATTATCAGAATAGGCCGATATCGCTGGTTGTGACAGAAGTAGATACCGCTTTTCTATACGATGGATTGCCCCGTAAGCGGTGGCATTTCAGATATTATTACCATGAGAGTGAGATTTTTTGGGATGTTGACAATCTGGTCTGGATCGAAGGTTTAGGAGATGTAGTTCATGGTCTTGTACCCAGGGTAGATTATCAGCCTGAGAGCAGGCTAGGTAACGACCGATTACTTTGTTTTAATATTGATGGGGCATTGATCTACGGCCCTTTTACCGGTGAATGTTTTCAGGAGTCCATTCTGGTGGATACTCAAGAACCGGTTCCGGCTGTAGTCAAAGTTTATCCGAATCCGGTTTTGGATGATTTCTATCTGGAAACAGGAATTGGAGCAACCATCGATGAATTGATGATATTCGATGCATTCGGTAAAATGATCCATCGCGAAATACAACCGCAAGGGATCGGAAGATACGCTATAGCTGCGGCTGATTGGCCTGCGGGGCTGTATTTCCTTTTTCTACGTAACGGGAAAAGCGTAACTACCATTAAGTTAGTCAAAATCGGCTTTTAGCCGCCGGACGCCTTGGTCTGAGTATATCCTTCTGCCTTCAGCAATTCCACTATTTTATCCCGTTGATTACCCTGTACAATGATCTCTCCATCCTTGGCTGAGCCGCCCACGCCGCACTTTGACTTTAGAAACTTGCCCAGTTCTTTAAGATCATCTTCCGGGCCGACAAAACCGCTTATCAATGTTACTTCTTTTCCTTTGCGTTGTTTACGGTCGATGCTCACCCGCAGTTTTTGTTGCTGAGGCGGTAACAAATCGGCTTCCTGTTCTGACTCGTACTCGAATTCAAAATCTGGATTAGTGGAATATACCGTACCAATGCGTTTGTTCTTTTTACTCATGCTAATTCACTTTGCTTGCTTAATAAGACAGCCCAAGTTAGGGAATTGTTTGATTGAAAACAGGTAAGGCCCTCATTAAGAATTTAAAACCGGTGCGCATAACTGAGGAGTGGAATAGGTTCGAAAAATCCGTCCCAAATTCCCAGCAGCCCCAGGCCCACACGGTTGCGCCTGACCGTCCAGTTGATGACGAAAGAGGGCAGAATGCCTGTTTCGCCCGGACTTAAGCCTATATCGGCGTAGATCCGCCACCTTTCCGCAAAAGAAATACTGCCTCCGACGGTGGCAATATTAAAACTCTCTTCTGGTTCTATCCAACTCCCGACCCGCCCAAAGGTGACATTGAAATACTGGCGGCCGTCACCAAGAGTAGCCATACCGAAGTAATGTACCACCAGCCCTTCCGTGATCGATGCCAGTCCAATAAAGCCATTGGTACCAACTCCAAGATGTAATTTATCGTTGACAGAAAAAGTAAGTTTTCCCCGAAGTACAAAGATCAGGGGGACGAACATGCCGCCGCCAATAGATAGATGATCGCTGATACCGACATCTACAGTATTAAACAGTATATCAATGTTTCGATACTCAGCAAGGCCCTTCGGATAGGGAATAGCCGTGAAGGAATAGGCCAGATTTTCGAATTGTACCAGATATTTATTGTCGGCTAGCCGTTGGCGGATATTGTAGGGAGAGCTGCCGCCCTGGAGCCACTTTGCTTCCCTGACGGGACCGAGCCATTCGATCGTCCGGCGGGCTATCCTGATACTTAGGGCTCTTTGTGTTTCAAAAGTGATGCTATCCCTGTCATAAGCTTTAAGGAAACCGAAAAATACGTCGCCGCGCTGCGTTTCCAATATCTGTACTTCCGGGCTGTTCAACAGTGTGGAGTCGATGATGATCTGAGCCTGATTGAGGCCGGGTGTAAAAAAGGCGAACAAGAAGAGCGTTTGCCATATCCATCTCATGAGCTTGCGTTTTGGCTAGGAAGATAGGATTTTTCTTTACGAAAAGACAGACGTTAACGGATATCGTCGAAAATCTACGTCCAGATCACCTGGCTTTGTAACCCTATGATACTTCCATCTTTAGCTATCCCTGCCCAATACCACGGATGCTGTGGTGGCGCCACAAGGTCTTCTCCAAATATCACAACGATCAGATCGGTAAGGTAGGCGGTCATATAACGCACCACCTCATTGGTACGGATCCCGTAGTCATCATCGGTGAAATAGATACTGTCGATCAACTCAAAATTGAGCTCTGGAGAATAGGTATATTGCTTTTCGATAGTTCCCTCAGGAGTAGAAGTATCATAACCCAAAGCATCAGCTAAAGCCTGGGCATCCAGATAATCCAGATCGGTTTGTAGATGTATTACCTCAACCGGTTCGTCTCCTTCCGAACCGAAACCGGTGAAAAATACACCATCCGTTAACTCTGTTAGTTTCTGAGCGATGTCTTCCGGCGTTTTACTTTCGATTGCAAGAGCAACACGTTTGAGGTGGGTGGCAAAAGCTACGGTCAATTTGCCCAAAGTTGACATATTGTCTATCTCTGCTTTTGAGAATCCGTTATTGTTAAGGTCATATTTGTCGAGAACTTTTTCCTTGGTGTATAAAAGTGCAGCTTCCACGTCCTTCTTAGTTACACGTGCCCCTTTTTTTGCATCACGGGCATCTACAAAGCGATAAAAGTGCCCAACCAGGGCTTTTTCCTCACCTTGGAGTTCTTCGAGTTTGTTACGGATATCTCTCCGGCTGATAAAGGGGTCTCCCGTGGTTGCTGAAAGAATGATATCTGCTGCTCGCTCCAATGCAGCGTGCACGGAATTTTTGGAGATTCTTGACATGTTCGATAGGTTTTCTTTGTTAGTTTTGAGAATTAAAAATACGTGCTTACCAAAGAGCATGCAACGCTGGATGTATTTCTTAACCTAAACTTAGCGTTGAGTGATTAAAAGGTAGAATTTCGGCTTATTTTCTCCCTAAAATTCAGGTACTTCGTCCATGCGATCATCATCGTATCACAGCATAATAACATCTTAGCATCAACAACCAATGAGCCAGATTACCGACACCATCCTTATGGTCCGCCCACGGCATTTCGGATTTAATCCGGAAACGGCCAACAACAACAGTTTTCAAACCAATGACAGCAGCCTGAGCCGGGAGGATATTCGCCAAAAAGCCCGGGAAGAATTCGATGCTTTTGTAGCCAAACTCCGGGATGCAGGTATGCGCATCATTGTGGTTGAAGACAGTGATGAGCCCGTTAAGACCGATGCTGTATTTCCGAACAACTGGTTTACCACTCACCAGGACGGCACACTGATCACTTATCCCATGTTCTCACCGGTACGACGTACGGAAAGGCAGGCTTATGTGATCGAGCAGTTGAATGCTGTTTATAAGATCACCCGTTGGGTCCATCTGGAAAACAAAGAACTGGAAGAAAGATTTCTTGAAGGGACCGGAAGTATGATCCTCGACCGGGTCTACCGTGTAGTCTATGCCTGCCGTAGTATCCGTACGGATGGGGGATTGCTGGATGAATTCTGTCGCTGGAGAGGATACGAAATGGTCTTGTTTGATGCCTATGACCGGGAGGGGATACCGATCTATCATACCAATGTGATGATGGCCCTGGGATTGAATTTCGTGATCATTTGCATGGAAGCCATCCATAATGAAGAACAGCGCCTTCATCTGGCAGAATGTTTTGACCGGACCGGAAAAGAGGTCATTACCATCAGCCTGGATCAAATGAATGCCTTTGCGGGCAATATGCTACAGGTACGAAGTGCGGTCGATGCTTCTACTAACTATCTCGTGATGTCTGAGCAGGCCTATCTATCTTTATATCCGGAACAGATAGAACGCATTGAACGGCATAGCCGAATTTTGTACAGCCCACTCAATACGATCGAGACTTA
>JAGQXH010000548.1 GCA_020436695.1 Lewinella sp.
TTATACGGCCCCGGTGTAGAGGCCGGAATTGTGCATTTTATTTCTAAAAGCCCATTCGATGAGCAGGGCACATCGATCAGCCTGAGCGGCGGTACCCGAAATACGCTGCAGGCTTCTCTGCGACATGCCGGAGTATCTTCCAATGGTAAGTTCGGTTATAAGTTCACGGGGTATTACCGCAAGGCCAGAGACTGGGAGATCGATTCTACCGATGCGGTGGAAGCAGCGCACCTGGCCAGTTTTCAGCCCAGGATAGTGAGTAGCCTGACCGGAGATGTGATCACGGAAAAGATCCCGGATTACGATCTGGAGTCTATGGGTTTTACCGGGACGCTGGTTTTCAGACCGAACAAAGAGACAACGATCACCACGCTGGGTGGATGGTCTGTGGGCAAAGGCTTGTTCCGTACGGCGCAGGGAGAGGGCTATACCGCTGCGCCCCGGCCATTTGGGCAGGTCCGGGTACAGTCCGGCGGATTTTTTGGTCAGGCATTCTGGTCTTATCATGCTGGTAAGGATGGCAAATCCTTTCTGTATCCGAGTGGCCTGACCACCATCACGGAGTCTCATCAGGTGGAAGGACAATTGCAGTATAATTTCGATATCGATGAAGACCGCTTCAACATTGTCGTGGGGTCGGATTACCGTCTAAACACCATCGACTCCAAGTATACCGTTCACGGTCGCTGGGAAGATCAGGATAATTATACCATTGTCGGTATTTACGGACAGGGTGAGATGAAACTCAGCAAACAGTTGGACCTGGTCGGTGCCGCCCGGCTGGACCGCTTCCAGGCTTTAAAAGCTACGGCTTTTTCTCCCCGTTTAGGACTGGTGTACAAACCGACGCCTAAGCATACTGTCCGCGCTACCTTTAACCGGGCCTTCGGTGCCCCGACCGCCCTCAACCTGTTTGCGGACCTGCCCCTGGCTAATCAGGGAGCCTTCCTGCTTCATCTGCTGGGCGGCGTTGACGAAGTGACCTTTGATGATCCGCAAACCACCAGTTTTATACCCGGAGTGGGTCAGTATGAAGGCATTGGCATCGGCGTGCAGCCGGTGTATGCACTGATTACCCAGCAGTTGGCGGGCAAAGGTGTATTGCCCGAAAGTGCAGCCAATTATCTGTTGTCTCAGGCCGGAAACGTGAATGGCTTTTCTCCCGGACTGTTGACACAAACGCCCTTGAGTCGTCCGCGCCTGCAACTGTCCAATTCCGATATGTACGAACTGGGCTATAAGGGCTTATTCGCTGACAAATTGGGCGTAGGGGTCGATTTCTATTACAACAAAAGAAAAAATGTAGTATCAGCTCCCTTCCAGGCCAGCCCGCTGGTGATGCAACCTACTCTCGGTGCCGATCTGGCTAATGCGATCTTGAGCGGTCTGGACCCGGAAGAAGCGGCAAAATACGGCCTCAATCTGGAAGAGATAGCCAAACTCTACGCCGGAGTTGCCTATTCCATAGCCATCGATCAGCAGACCGGTCAACCGAACGTACTGGGGCTGATCCAGTCCGATCAGGCTCCGGAAAATTCACCGCTACCGACACTGGATCTGGCTTACTACAACATTAAGGAGATTGATTACTTCGGTCTGGATGTTTCCCTGAAGTATTATTTTAGTACGGATCTTTCGGCCTATGGCAATTTGTCCTGGCTCAGCCAGTCTTATTTCGAAGATGTAGAGGTCAGTGACAATGAGAACAGTTCTACGACCGATTTTTCCCTCAACGTACCTGATACAAAATTGAAATTCGGAATTGAACTAAATCCCGAGTTCGGTCTGAACAGTTTCCTGTTGGTTCGCTATCAGAATAAATGGAAAAGCGTCAACGGTTTGCCCTGGACCGGGCCTGTAGAGTCGTATGTAGTGACAGATATCGGGCTAGGCTATGCTTTCCGGAATGGTCTAAGGCTGAATGCCACCGTAACCAACGTGTTGCAGGAAAAATACCGCGCTTTTTATGGAGCTCCAAAAATTGGACGGCAGCTTATCGCCAGGTTGTATTATCATTTTTAAAGTTAACGAGTTGCCGTTCCTTTGCATGATAACAAAAGCAATTGAGTTTCGATGTGCAAAAACTGCACACCTATAAAACGAAGAGGTGCATGGATCCCATGCACCTCTTTTTTTGATTTCAGGCAAGTTGAGCCAGGATAGCCATAACAAGAAGAGTTTTTATAGCAAAGAGTAAAGAACGCGAAGCAACGCAAAGAGGGCCTTGATTATTAAGAAGAGAAGAGAATTTGCCGGCGGCAAATTCCTCAATCTTTGCGAAACTTTGCGTCTCTTGCGTCTTCGCGGTAAAAACTACGTCCATTATATTTCCTGCCAGTATGTGATCTCTCAGGTTGCCAGACACCTAATGATTCACCGTCGGGGTCAGCGACCCGGTCTCCGTCAACCAATGCTCCAGCTCACTTTTCAGTTCGGCCAGCTTTTCCGGATGTTGCTCACTCAGTTCGTGTTGTTCCTCCTCATCTTCTGCCAGATTGTACAATTCATACTGGTCCGTTTCGTAGAAGTAGATCAGTTTCCAGTCGCCATGGCGCACCGCTGTACCCGGTCGCCAACCACTTCCGTGATAGTGCGGATAATGGTAAAATAGCGATTCGTGTACACTTCCGACTTCCCCTTTCAGCAGAGGTTTCAGGCTTTTGCCGTCCATATGCTGCTCCGGTTGCAAGGGTAGGCCAAGCAGGTCCAGAACGGTCGGGTACAGATCCATGCTGACCACGGGAGGATGGATACGTTGCCCATGCATGTAGGGTGAGCGGATGATTAGTGGAACCCGCAACCCTCCTTCATACAGCCAGCCTTTGCCGGCGCGTAGCGGACGAACGGAGGTCGGCGCCGTCCTGCCGGGAAACAGCGTGGAAAGCCCGCCATTATCCGAAGTGAATACGACAAGGGTGTTTTCCTTTAATCCCAGCTCTTCCAGGGTATCCAATAGTCGTCCTACATTCCGGTCCATGGCATTCACCATGGAGGCGTAGTCCGCATTGCTTTGTACCACCCGGGTGAAAACATCATGTTCAGGCGACAGTTCGGCTTCTCCGTCCAGTCCCATCGCCTTCTGTTTCGCGGTAAATTTTTCAATGGAAGCCCGGTCCGCCTGGATCGGAGTATGAACAGTATAAAAGGATAGGTAGAGCAAAAAAGGGTCTTCCTGGTGGGTTCGCAGAAAATTGATGGATTCATCCGTAAGCCGGTCGGTCAGATATTCTCCTTCAGGCCCGTCGGTCAGTTTGGGATTTTTATAAGGAGAATAATAGCCACCGGGAGGCGATCCCTTATCGTGTCCTCCCTTGTTGATCATGAACCCCTGGTCTTCCGGATAATGGCCTTCTTCCCCCAGATGCCACTTACCGGCAAAGAAAGTCTGATAACCGTGAGACCGGAGGCTCTCGGCCAGCGTCACCTCATCCAGTGCCAGTTCATTGCGGATGGGTGGCCCCAGCAGCTTTTTATCCTGCGGCATATTGCCGGGTATCCAGTCGGTAATGCCGACCCGGGATGGGTATTTCCCACTCATAATGGCTGCCCGGGTAGGAGAGCAGACCGGATTTGGGGTATAAGCGTGGGTGAAAAGGGTACTCTCCGCTGCCAGGCGGTCCAGATTTGGAGTTTCATGGAAAGTACTTCCATAAACCCCCAGGTCATTCCAGCCCAGGTCATCTACCAGAATGAAAACGACGTTTTTGAGTGCGTTTGCTTCCTGAGTCGCATTTTCCCGGACGCCTGTTTTACATCCCAGGTTGAGCCCGATGAAAGTGCAGAGCAGAAATGATAGGGAAATACCCGGTTTGTTCATGATCTTTGGTTGTGAAGTTTCAGTGTTTTGAGGAAGTAGATAGGTACTTACTGTTTTATCTACCGATACCCATTATTCGTTGGGTCGCTGTCCAGAAGCGCCGGATTGAGATTGAACTCCTCAGGGGGTATGGGCAACAATACATGTCTCGGTTGAATATTATCCGCCGGATTCCAGATCCGGTATTCGGTAGATTTTACGACCTGTTCCAGGATGCCCCAGCGGATCAGGTCCATGCGCCGATGTCCTTCTCCACCCAGTTCCCAGCGCCGCTCATCATAGATCGCCTGACGGAACTGCTCCTTGGACAGGCCCGATAGTGGTTGATCCGGCTCGTAAGCCCGCTCCCGTACCTTGTTGATGTATTGATAGGCATTATCGGGGCCGTTCAGTTCATTTTCGGCTTCGGCGGCCATGAGGTACACGTCGGCCAGACGGAAGATGATCTTATTGTCGCCGTGATTGCCGCGCGGAGAATTGATCTGGTCGATGTTCCACATCTTCGCCATGTAGGGGAAATTCAGTTCGAAACCCAGGTATTCGGTTACAATATTGGAAGACCGGCGCAGATCATCCATTGGGAAATCATTGACGTAGCCAGGTATCGGAATAGCCAGACCGTAACCGGTGAAGCCTTCATTCCGTGCAGCCAGTGCTGCACTTAATGCAGTACGTTGAGTAGGATCTTTGGGCTCGTCCCGGATACGTGGCGTAAAATGATCCACCCAGTCGCTCTGATTGATATCCTTCACAAAATTGATCTCCCAGATGCTTTCGGCATTAAACTCATTATCCGGATCAAAGACAGCGGCATAATCATCCAGCAGGCTCAGCCCCGAGTTATTGATGATCTCAACGGCTTTATCCCTGGCTTCCTGCCACTTCTGTTGGATCAGATAGATTTTGACCATCAATGTGGCGGCGGCCCAGCGGCTGGCGCGGCCCAGTCCGTCGGAGGCGTATTGAGTAGGTAACAGATCTTCAGCCTGATCCAGATCCTGCAGGATCTCATTTCTGATCTGGGTTTTATCGGTACGCGGCAATACCTGGATCTCGGAAATGGGCAGGTTGTCACGGTAGTAAGGTACATTCCCCCAGAGATTGGTGAGGTGGTAGTAGGCGTAAGCCCTTAAATAAAGTGTTTCGGCCTCAAATACATCCTTCTGATCCCGGCTTACATTATCGTTGGTACTCAACTCTTCCAGGATGGTATTGGCGTTCAGAATAATGGCATAGAGGTTCTGCCAGGTCAGCGGAGCACCGCCGCCCTGTGATATCGCACTGATATTACTTTCTCCCAGTGAATAAGACTGCGTGGGCTCTACCTGATCGAAAACGCGATTGGGACCGATGATGTCGGCACCGTTCTCGTAGTAACGATCCAGCCCGATCTTCCCGTGCAGGGAATTGACTTTGTAAATATTGTACAGACCCGTAATGGCCAGCTCAAATTCGGCCGGCGTGTTAAAAAAGTTGGTCGGCGAAACGAGATCCCTGGGATCCTCTTCCAGGAATTGGTCGCAACTGACCAGGGTAATGGCGATGGTCAATAACCAGACCGTAAATTTTATGGAGATCTTCATTATTGTTTTGTTTAAAGGTTCATTGGATGTTGGGATTGATGGATGCTTGGACGTTGAGAACTCAAACTTCTCTGGCATCTTAAAAATCAATCCGCGCACCCACCGATACTACCCGTGTACTTGGATACTGCCCTCTGGAAAAACCGAAAGACAGGTTGTCACTACTCCGGGAGAACTGGCTGGTCTCCGGGTCTTTCAACCGGAAATTAGAGATCACAAACAGATTCGATCCGCTCAGATAAAGGTTGATGCCTTTGATACCGCGGATGCCCAATTGCTCACCGGAGAAAGTATAGCCGAGACGCAAACTCTTCAATCGGATATGTGACCCGTCTTCGATCAAAGCGGAGTTGTTGTATACCTCTGACAAAGAGGCGACCGTACCTGCTCTGGGAATGTCCGAAGTTGGATTCTCCGGTGTCCAGCGATCCAGGGTTTCCTTGTATTTGGTGGTTTCCGGCCGGCCGAACAGAGCGGTTTGGGTAAGACTGTTGAACACCTCATTCCCCTGCGTACCCTGGAAGAAAAAGTCGAGTTCGAAATTTTTGAACATG
>JAGQXH010000549.1 GCA_020436695.1 Lewinella sp.
AAATTTCTGTTATTTCTCTATCATAAATCACTGCCGCTGCTGTATCTCAATGCCCGGGGTGCAGTGGTGCTCGAAAAAACCAGCCGGCTCATGCACCAGGGCGCAGATGTAAGCATTTTCACCCGCCGGGTAGCGGAAACGGGCCAGTTTCTGCTGGATGTGATGGCCCCCGGTCATCTTGAGGCGAGAGGGAAAGGCATTCGGGCCATCCAGAAAGTACGTCTTATCCACGCCTCTATCCGGCATTTTATGCCTTCCGGGCAATGGGATACAAATGAACTTGGCCTACCCATCAATCAGGAAGACCTGGCGCAGACGTTGATGACCTTCGGTATTAGCCCCGTGGATACTTTGGCACAGTTTGGGCTTACCGAACCGGATGAACGCCTTTGGGCCTATGTATACACCTGGAATCGCATCGGCGAATTACTGGGCATCAATGCCGATCTGTTACCCGCTGATCTCGATGAAGCACGGGCGTTACTTCAGACGATCCTCGACCGGCAGGCGGCTTCTTCTTCCGCCGGAAATTCACTGGCCAATGCCCTAATCCAATTTTCCAAAAACGTACTGCCCACTGATATCGAACGTGTTTCTGAATTGCTGATCACTCAGATGATCGGACGGGAATACGCTACAAAGCTGGGCGTGAATACCAACACGGGCTGTCTGGGGAGCCTGCTGCCCGAATTCATACGGGCCTATTTCAACTGGGGCGAAAAACTCGAAGATAAACTGGATGGTCCGCTCAATATTGTGATACAACAGCTGGCACAGCGCACTACTCAAGCTATGGTCAACTATTTTGATAAATATAAGGGCCGTAATTTCACTATTCCCGCTTCGCTGCAAAAGGCCTGGCATATAGAAGGGCGCAAATAATATCCGTTAAAACACTTTAACGGCTCCCTGTCCATCTCTTAAGACAACTTTAACGGAACCGCAACGGGGGATTCCCGGGAAGCTGCTCATCTTATGAGTAAAAAAACAATACTCATGAAGAATGCATTTTACTTTCTTTTGCTTGCCCTGTTTACACTCACCACTCCCGCTTGCCAGAAGGCGCTTTACGAAGAAGATCTCGTCTATGTGGGAGCCTGGAGTTCGGATAGGTATTTTATCGAGATCGCCGCCAATGGTTTCGGCTTTTACCAAAAGCGCAATAACGGTCTGAAAGACTGCCGGGTGAAGATCAAGAACAGCAGGATCGTTTTTGACTGGGACGGCGGCCGAAAAAGTTTCCGGATCGACAATCCCCCTTCGATAGAACTCACCACCGGACGCATTTATATGACATTGAATGGAAGAGATTTTTATCAGCATTGATTGTTTTTGACGGTACCGTTTATAAATGAGGGTGATTGAAAAAAATAAAGTGTGAATTTTTTCACATTTAATTTGCTTTTGTCAGGAAAGGTATTGATATTTGAAGTGTGAATTTTTCCACATTAATCTAAAGCGCCGAAATGGAGACACCTGATCTCAATCAGTTGAGTCGCAGAGAACGCCAGATCATGGATCTGTTTTTTCAGCACGGAGCATTGTCTGCACAGGACGTTCAGGATAAATTACCTGATCCTCCCGGTTACGCTACGGTCCGCTCACTACTGCGGATATTGGAAGAAAAGGGATATGTGACCCATACCAAATCCGGCCGACAGTTCATATATCAGCCAGTAGCCGGAGCAGAGTCGGTAAAGTATCAGCGATTGAAACAGTTGCTGCGCACTTTCTTCGGCGGTTCCATTTCCGAGGCGGTCGCCACTTTTATACAGGATTCCGCGAATGATCTCAAGCCCGAAGAACTGGAAGAACTGGATAAGATCATTAAGCAGGCTAAAAAGAAGGAGGAGTGAAAAGCAGGTGTTCGGTGCTCGGAGCTGCGAGCACCTTGACGTGATCTAATAGACAATCATCATACCCGTCGATATCAAACCGGGTTTGTTTCCGTAAATTAAGAGGTCTTTGAACAGTCTCTAAGTAGCCTGATGGTATTGCCGCCGGCTGCGGTGGCTTTGCTATGTCCTCATCAAAATCACATCATTATGGAATTCATTATGGAGCTCATTCTAAAAAGCACCCTGATGTTGCTGGTTGTAACCAGTTTGTTATTCTTGTTGCGCCGTGCTTCGGCTGTACTCCGGCATGTGCTCATCAGTGGGGGTATGTTGATGTTATTGGTATTTCCCTTAATGATGCTGCTGTTGCCCGATTGGGAGGTGTTGCCGCTAACGATCGAACAACAAATGATGGGCGCAGATAAGGGCAGTTCTGGATCACTATCTTACCCCTTAATACATACGATGACATCTGCGTCCACTGCCAGTATTTCCGATAGGGTTGAACAGTCGGTTGCAGAAAAAACAGCACCAGAGACGGTTCCTCAGAACAGGGCGAAAATGGCCGTCGAGGTACAGCCGCACAAGGTCTTGAACTGGAAAATAGCATTATTGCTGGTTTGGCTGATGGGAGTTTTGATCTTTCTGATAAGATTGGGAAAGGGGCTGATCTTTTTGCTTCGCCTGCAAGGGGGAGCCGTTGAATACGCCTCTTTTAATGGTAATAAATTATCGGTAGTTTTATCAGAACTGCAGACCTCCCCGGAACTGTCCATTCTCGTGCACCGTGATATTAATACCCCCATGACCTGGCATCTGCCGCAGCCGTTAATATTGCTACCCATAGATGCGCTGGAATGGACCCGCGACGAACTTAAATTGGTACTGACGCACGAATTGATCCACATTCAGCGTCGCGATTTTCTGATGCATCTGATAAGTCTGATCGCCATTAGTCTGTATTGGTATCACCCACTGGTGTGGTATTTGAAAAAACAACTGTTGCTGGAAAGAGAAAAAGCCTGCGACGAACTGGTGGTGCAGAAGGGTATTAATCCGGTGGACTATGCGGAAACCCTACTGGCGATC
Source organism: Lewinella sp. (assembly GCA_020436695.1). Classification (GTDB taxonomy): domain Bacteria; phylum Bacteroidota; class Bacteroidia; order Chitinophagales; family Saprospiraceae; genus Flavilitoribacter. The sequence goes on from JAGQXH010000549.1 coordinate 2,928, forward strand.
ACCCGAAAACTGATCGTGTCGAAGATGGCAATACCTACCCTGGCTATTCAAATGGCACAAGTCTCTATGATCAAGCGACGGATCGAAGCTTTGTTAAAGCATCCCACTAACCACGGATCGTGGCCTTATCCAAAATGGGTACTGTTTACCCTCAGCGCGCTTGCCCTCCCGCTGTTGGCAGCAATACGACCGGCGGCCCAGCCTTTCGGATCACACTTTAGTATCATTGAAAACGGCGAAAGCGGACTCCCGGCTTTAAGATCGGCCACGTCTAGCCAGGAAGTAACGGATCTGCCGGTACTTCCAACACTGGGAGAAACGGGTAACGATAATAACTTACAACTACAAACGACCGATCCCGAAATATTGCCCTCATTACATGCCAAGCTGTTGTCCGACCAGCTTAAGCTGGAAACGCTACCAGCACTACCTCTTCAAACTCTTCATCGACCGGAACCGGAAAGGCTGGAAATGCGCGTGCCTGCCACTATACAGAGCGAAGGGCTATATGGAAACTGGCAGGATGGCCGCAGCCATTTTCAGGTTTGGATCAACGGTGAATTCCACTTTACAGCCACGGCGCCGTACGTAGAAGTAGACAATCCGGACGGAATGATCATTATTGAAGAGGAGAGAGGGGGCAAAACCTACCAATTGACGATCACCAAAGCGCCTTATGAAGGAGGCCTGATCCAGACGTACCGGGACGGGCAGCCCAATGCCTGGTCGGGTATTATGGAGGGCGATCCGTTTTACATGTGGAAGATCAATGGAGAATGGAGTTTTTTGTGGAAAGGATTGGATCGCTGGATGGGCACTCAAATGGAAGTGGTTAGAGATAAAATGCGAAAGCTGGACGATCCGGTATGGCAGCACGTAAAAAATGAGGAAGAACAATGGTTGCACTGGAAATCGAAAATTGAAGTGCAGGAACTCCTTAAAGCTACCCGTTTCATTCGGAGAGACGAGTTACCAGTGTGGTATGAGACCTCTGGATATGGTGTAAACGTAGTGTACCAAAAAATACTACCGGAATTTGATCTTGCGGCTTTACCTGTCCGGACAACTAATGATACGGCTTCCACTTTGGGTTCGTCAACTACCATCGGGGCAACTTCGGCAACCCGCACGACTAATGGTGGTACCGGTATGCACAACCAAGGGGCACGTTATGGTCGGGTATTCAGAAGCAAGGGAATTAGAGGGAAACTACGTGACTTTAATTTTCATCTGGGCCATAATTTGTGCAGGCGCGCCACTTTAAAACTCTATTTATATCAATTGAAGGATGACCTGCCGGAGCAGCGTCTTACGGCATCCCCGGTGGTAATAGAAATAGATAAAGAAGATGGATGGATCACAAAGGACCTGCGATCACTGGATCTATCTCTTGAAGGGGATATCCTGGCGGTGATCGAGATTGATCATTTTCAGGGGAATGGCCGGGAGAATGGAGGGCTCTTCTTTTCCTATGCGAAGAGCACATACGACGGATTACCCGAGAATAGCTATTCCTGGAACTTCAGCGAATTCAACATGGCTGCGAACTTAACGGTGGAACAGGCAGAATAAATTGCAGGATGTCTGCAAACATGAGTCATCCCATATTTTTAAACAGAACTGTAAATAGTTAATAATCAGTCTGCCATCATTTTGGACATCGTTGCCAGTTGCCGGTTTGTCAACAGATTAACCGGCAACTGGCTGATTATCAATACTAATCAGGGGTTTCTCCCTGGAGTCTTGCTCCTATTCTGAAAATTCGGTATGACTCATGTTACTGACAAATCCTTGTCCAAACCTCCCATCATTCCACATCTCAACCGTCATCCGGCAAATTTTCCGGTTTATTCTCCAAACTTGCTACTTTTGAGCAACAAAATAAGGGTTAATGCCTTATTACTGTAGTTCAGCAGCCAATTGACTGATGTCTTACAACCGGTAAACCGACCGCCACATGACCCGTGAAGAAAACCTGGGACAGCTAAAGACCGAAACTTTCGACATTTGCATCATCGGAGCCGGAGCCAGCGGTGCCGGTTGTGCTCTCGACGCCAGCTTGCGCGGCCTGAAAGCAGCCCTGATCGAAAAGAATGATTTTGCCTCAGGAACTTCTTCACGATCTACCAAACTGGTACACGGTGGGGTACGATACCTGGAACAGGCCTTTAAAAAACTGGATTTTGCCCAATTGCGGCAGGTGCGGCACGGCCTGGAAGAACGGCATTATGTGATCCGCAATGCTCCACATCTGGCCCATCCGCTGGCACTGCTTACGCCGGTCTCGACCTGGGTCGCCGGACTGTATTTTACCATTGGTCTGAAACTCTATAGCTGGATCGCCGGTTGGAGAGACACCTTGCCCAGCAGTGAATGGCTTACCAAAAAGCAGGCTCTGGAACGCATGCCGGGGCTGGACGCCAAGAAATTACACAGTGCTGTATTGTATTACGACGGACAGTTTAACGATGCGCGTTATTGCCTGGCCCTGGCACACAGTGCGGACAATGCCGGTGCGGCCGTACTTAACTACGCGGAAGTAACCGGCTTTGGCAAAAGTGAAGATGGCCGCCTGTTGAGTGCACAGATCCGCGATGGCCTTTCCGGAGAAAATTATGAGATTAAAGCCAAACTCTTCATTAACTGTACCGGTCCGTACTCCGACCATATCCGGCTGATGGCCAATTCGGACCTGGAGAAAAGGATCCGGCCAAGTAAAGGGGTACATCTAATGTTGCCGTACGAAACACTGGGTAGTAATGCAGGTATGCTCATCCCCGAGACCCGCGACGGCCGGGTCGTCTTTGCCATTCCTTTTGAAGGTGAGCTGTTACTGGGCACTACCGATACGGATTATCAGCAGTTGGAGGAGGAGCCCACGCTCAAAAAGGAAGAAGTAGATTACCTGCTGGAAAACATCAACCAATATCTGGCTCGATCAGTAAATACGGAGGATGTAAAGGCTGGATTCGGCGGTTTGCGCCCACTGGTAGCCGCAAGTTCTCGGGAGGATACCAAGAGTCTGCT
>JAGQXH010000054.1 GCA_020436695.1 Lewinella sp.
TAACCTGGGATGATCCCAAACCTTACGTGATCTATGGAGAATTGCTCATAGACAGTTGCGCCCTGGAGGTTATGGCCGGCACCCGCATTCACGTTCACGGCGGCATTGCCCGCAATGACCTTTTCGGCATTTTTAATGACGGCATCATATATACATTGCAGAATGGTAGCATTCGTATGATGGGCACGCAGGAAAAACCTATTGTGGTACAGGGGGACCGACTGGAAGATGAATTTGCCGAAGAGCGTGGGCAGTGGTTTGGTATCATTCTGGGGCGAAGAAGCCGCGGAAATCGCTTTGAGCATACCGTGATCAAAAACTCCAATATAGGCGTGTTTGTAGATTCACTTGCCGACCTTACAGCCCTGAATACCGAGATCGCCAATACTGCCGGAAATGGGATTGCCGCTTTTCACAGTCGCGTTGTAGCCCGCAACTGCCTCATCTATAACAATGCTACTAATTCAGTGCAGCTCTCTCTGGGGGGAGATTATTTTTTTGATCATTGTACGGTAGCTTCCTACGGAGTTAATGCCGCTGCGCTCAGCATGAATAATTTTTACTGTTACGATGAAAATCCGTTAAGTTGTGAGGTGCGGTCGGTGTACCGCTTAAAAGCCAGTTTCCGGAATAGTATATTTTTCGGCTCGCGCCGAGATCAGGTACTGCTTTCCGATATCAGCGGCCGAATGGACCCGGATCTATTCGATGTAACTTTTCAGAACTGCGTGATGCGTAGCGAACGGTTGCTTACGGATAGCGATGGACTTTATAGTGACTTCTTTGAGACTTATTGTGACGGTTGTATTAACGGCACTACTGATGATCCGCTGTTTCTGGATACGGAGGAACGCAACTACCACCTGGATACGCTTTCGATTGCCAAAGATGTCGGAGTGCCATTACCGGGCCTGGAACTGGATCTGGATGGTATTACCCGCGATGACAAACCGGATGCCGGGTGTTACGAACGAGTGGAATAATGTTTATCTGTTTCCCCACTAAAAAGTCTTCTGAGGTCAGAATATGAAGAACCAGTTTCGTTTCCTTTTATTGCTTACTTCTTTCGTTTTAGCTTGTAAAGCTATTCCATCCAGTGAACCTGAAACACTGATCCAAACAGTTTATGAATCCGGAATGGAGGGCTATAGTCACTTCCGTATTCCTGTACTGATAAAAATTGAGCAACAGCTTTTCGCCTTCGCGGAAGGTCGCCAGAATAGTGTGCACGACAATGGGGATATCAGTATAGTATTACGTCGTAGTCAGGATGATGGAAAAAGCTGGGGCGAACTGATCCGGGTAGTGGAAATTGATAATGAGTCGGCACAGAATCCAATGCCGGTCTATGTGGAAGAAGAGCAAAAATTGATCCTGCTATTTACGAAAAGGACAGTAGGAGAGGATACCGAGCGAATGTTGCGGGATGGTAGCGCGAAAGGATACGTAGGCGTGTATCAAATGGAAAGTTTCGATCAGGGGCTGACCTGGTCGGCGGTCAAAGAGATCACGGCTGTCGTTAAACAGGATAACTGGCGCTGGTATGCCTTGGGGCCGGGAGGAGCTATCCGACTAAAGTACAACCGCCAGCATTCCGGCCGGATCGTACTTCCCGCCAATCACAGTGTCGATCTGGGATCGGAAAATGATTTCCTGGGTGGGCATGTCGTTTATTCGGATGACGGAGGTAAAACCTGGCAGATCGGAGCCCTTGATAGTGAAGGAATGAGCACTATTAACCCGAGTGAAACCACCGTGGTTGAACTCAAAGATGGTCGCCTCTATTTCAATACCCGCAATCATTCTTCCGTTGATACCATCGCCAATCGGGCCATCACCTATAGTGAAGATGGGGGGGCGTCTTTTACGGCGAAATTCCATCATGAAAAACAACTCGTCACTCCGGTGGTACACGCCAGCCTTACCCGGAATAAACACACTTTATTTTTTGTAGCTCCCTTCGACAAACAGGCGCGGAAAGATCTGAGCTTGTGGACAAGTACAGATGAAGGACAACACTGGAAATATGATCGTCTTTTGTATCAGGGGCCATCCGCTTATTCCAGCATTTGTATGATTGACGAGAACTGGCTTGGAGCGCTTTATGAAGTAGATGATTATAACCGCATCGTATTCCGGAAAGTAAATGTTCGATAGATCATTGTCAAATCTTATCAGATTGCGTAAAATATTACTCAGTTAAAATTTCCTTTCACTTGTTTTCTTCCAATAATTAGAAATAAACATTTATCAGATAAATCCTAGTACCAATCTAAGAGATTCGCAAAAGTAGGATAATCTGGTTAACTAATGCAGGTGTTCAGTGGTCAGTAAACAGTGATCAGTTGTGATAAGCAGAGCCTGAATTGGGTCACTTAACACGAAGTTAATGGGGATCGAAGCCCTCATTTTACTAAAATCCGGGCTTTACTGTTAATTTTTAGCATTGGCATGAATAACTGACCACTGACAACTGTGTAACTGATCACTGAGGTTAATTAACACCAACCGCCGGCCATCACTTAAAACGGCATTACTGGAAAGCGATAAATCCGAGCTTATGCAGAACGAACTAGCTAAAATCGCCGCCTATTATCGCGCCTGCTATCAGGCCGACTACCGGGCAATCCATCTACTCAGTTTTTATAGTAAAAAAGTACAGCACACTTTATGGCTGCAAGGCGCAGAATTGCTCACCGGTGCTTTTACGGAAATGCCCGCACCGACGGAATGGGCGAAGGAGGCGGATGCCTTTCTGGATATTTATTCCAGAGAGAAGGCACTTTTCGTCTGTGCTTTTTTCCTGATCGGCAAAAGCCGGATACTGGGTCGCAATCGCACAGTATGCGCTCCTTTATTGATCTATCCGGCCGGCCTGGCCGAAGAAGATGAGATCTACAACCTGCGGATAGATACCTCCAATCCCATATTGAACCCGGCAGTTCTCGAAGTGCTGAATGCTTCCGGCGAGTATGCTACTGTAACACTGGAAGAACTGACCGAATTGGTACCGGCTGGCGATCTTAATTTTGATAATGCTTATCGGCTGGAGCAGGCTATGGCCGGCCTCTTCCCGGATCTGGAGAAAGAAACACTGTCAGACTTTCCGGAACTTATAGCCGAGGAAAAAATAAAAGAACTTCTTAAGCGGTCAGGAAAGCCTATGCAGATCGTTTCAGCTGCGGCCGTCGGGATTATCGATAAAGGAAAGGGAGCAAGGGGAGTGATCAATGAACTGGGATTATTATCCGAAGGAGAAGATTTTTCCGGACCTATTCGCACCCTGTTCGGAAAAGCAGCCTCTGCATTCCCATCCGGTAAGCAAAAGAATATTTACGCTCCGGCACTACTCAGTACAGCTCAGGAGCAGGTCTTACATAATGCTTATAAATTTCCGTTGAGCATGGTAGTGGGGCCGCCGGGAACAGGAAAGACATTTACCATTGCGAGCCTGGCCGTTGATCTGATGAGCAAGGGGCAGTCCGTGCTGATCGCTTCCCGTAATAACCAGGCGGTGAAAGTAGTGGCTGAGAAGATTGAATCAGATCTGAATTTACGGGATGTGGTGGTTCAGGCTACCACAGGTAGTTATCGCAAGGCAGTGAAAAAGCAATTACAGAACTGGTTCAGAGGCATTGGGCTGGAATATTACAGTGATCAGTCGGTCCGGTCGGTCCGAAAAGAACTGGTAGTGCTGGATAATGAGATTGTCAGGCAGCTCGAAACGATCAACCTATGGGAAGAGAAAACCCGGAAATGGGGCCGGCAATTATCAGAATATGATGAAAGCTGGCTGGCGCAACTCAAGCGGTGGTATATTCAGCACAGGGTTGAGAGAAACAGCCCGTTCTGGAAGTCGGTATCCCAACTGGAAGACCTCTACTGGCGCCGACGCCAACTTTTACAGGACTATCTGCGCATGATCTTTCACTACCGGCTGCGTCAGGTATTGAAAAAAGACCGTTGGGTGATCCGGCAACTCATTGCCGCGCTCAGTGCCCGCACCGGTAACAAGAAGGAAAATCTGTACGATGAAATAGACGTTTCGGTAATGTTGCGATGCCTGCCCATCTGGGTGACCAACACGACGGATGTGCATCAACTCCTGCCGGCCTACACGGAAATGTTCGATGTGGTGATCATCGATGAAGCCAGTCAGTGTGATATCGCCAGTGCGTTACCGGTGCTGCAAAGAGCCAAAAGGGCCGTCATTGTTGGTGATCCCAAACAATTACGGCATTTGTCATTTGTATCGGAGCGGCAACAGCAATTGTTCCGGGAGCAATTCGGACTGACTGAAGTGCCCGACTTTTGGCTGGATTACCGGGATTATAGTTTGCTGGATCTGGTAGCTGACCAGTTGCCCAATCAGGAACAGGTGCAAATGCTGGATGAACATTTTCGCTCCCTGCCCGATATCATTGCTTTTAGCAATCGTCATTTTTACAATAACAAATTGCACATTATGACCGATCTGCCGGGAGCGGATAGGAATAGTGTACAACTGCATATCGGAAATGGAAAGCGGGAGGAACAGGGGCACAATCTGAAGGAGGCCGAAGCGGTGTTGCGAAAGATCAGAACCATAATGGACGCTGATAAAGACCTGGACAACGCCTTCTGTCAAAGCATAGGGATATTGTCTCCTTTTCGGGCCCAGGTGGAATATCTGCAGAAACAGATTGCTGAAAACTTTTCCGCTAAGGAACTATTGCGGCATCGGGTGCTGATCGGAACACCTTTTGCCTTTCAGGGAGAAGAAAGGGATATCATGCTGCTCTCTTTTGCCCTGGAACCGCAGAGTCCGGCGGGAGTCTGGAATTACCTCAACCGGGAGGATATTTTCAACGTTAGTATTACCCGGGCAAGAGTGGAGCAACACCTGTTCCTGTCCGGTAAACCGGCTGATTTCCCGAACGGTAATATGCTCCGCGCTTACCTGGATGCGCTGATGTTCCGCCGTGAAAGAGCCGGCAATCCCATTCAGGAAGAACGGGTGAAAGACGGTTTTATGAGGGACGTGATGGATTGTTTGGAAAGCTGGGGGATGGATAAAGTCTACAGCAATTATAAGATCGGTGGAGTGGCCCTGGATCTGGTAGTGGTACATCGGAATAAAACTTTCAGCATTGATCTGATCGGCTTCCCGGGCCCCCATTCCGGCTTCTTATCTCATGCCCACTGGAAAATGATGAGCCGTTTGGGAATACCTGTTTTTGCCTTACCGTACACCAACTGGCATTTTCAGCCCCTGGCTGCACAGACCGCCCTGCGAAACTACCTGATGAACGAACATCTTTAATATCTTGCGCGTTTGGATCAACGTTGGAACATGTTTAAATTTTCCTGATTGAGCGAGAGGGAGTAAATTTTATTCTGACCGAGGCAAAAAACGCAGGCATACTTGGAAAGTACGGCGAGGCTTTTTAACGACGGGCAGGAGAAAATTTACCACTCGCAGCCGATTGAGGGAATTTTAAACATGTTCTTAACAAAATAAAGCGCAAATGAAGTTCATTCAGGAATTCAAGGAATTTGCCGTCAAGGGCAATATGATCGACCTGGCAATCGGCGTGATTATTGGTGCGGCATTCAATAAGATCGTGGACACTCTGGTCAAAAATGTGATCACTCCGCCTCTCGGCTATCTCACCAGTGGAGTAGATATTTCCGATCTTAAGATCGTGATGCGCGAACCCGAGTTAAATGCTGCGGGAGAGCTTATCCGGCAAGGTGTGGTGATTGAGTACGGTATTTTTCTGGAAGCCTGTATCGATTTCCTGATCGTAGCGCTTACTATTTTCGTGGTGGTAAAGGCCGTCAACATCCTACGGCGCGATGCCGAAGATGAAAAGAATCCCAAGGTGCCTACTCCGAAAGACATTGTTTTACTTTCTGAAATACGTGACCAGATGAAGGAGACGAATGCCTTGTTACAGAATCAGAAGAGTGCTTAACTCCGGATTTAATGCCGTTACATATTCGGCTACATGTTTCATGATCAATTGCTGTGCTTAACCGATCAACTGGCAACCGGCAACGGGTATTTATAATCAGTTGTTTCTAATAACACCTTTAGGATTGTGTAGAATTCCCTTGCACTTAATTGCCAGCAGGAAACCACGTAATACCTACCGACAGCCGGCCTACGCCGTAACGGATGTTATCCTCATCAATATTTACGGAGATCTTCCCGACCCGGAATTCATTGAAGGTACCGGCAGAACCACGTAGCCCAAAATCCAGTGCCAGTTCCCGGCCGACATATACCAAAAGTCCACCTCCGATCCCAATCCCGCCGCCGGAGAAGGAAATATCCGGTGCGTCGGCTTCAGCGACCACGCCCTGAAAGCCCAGGTCAAGATAAAAAGTAGGCGAACGCCGAAATGGAGTCTTGTACCTAACTCAGCGACAGCCAATCCGTAAGCATCACTGCTGCCATCGCGCATCTGCGCTTTTTGGAAGCTTATAAGCCTGCTACCTTCAATACCCCAAAAAGTCTTTTTACCCTAAGGTCATACCAAAATATCTTTTATCACTTCCCCGGCCACATCCGTCAGCCGTATATCCCGGCCGCTGAAACGGAACGTCAGTTGCTCGTGATTGATGCCCATTAAATGAAGCATCGTGGCGTGCAGATCGTGAATAGTAGTTGGTTTATCGATCACCCGGTAACCGTATTCATCCGTTTGCCCGTAGACCGTTCCTCCTTTTACACCTGCTCCGGCCATCCAAATGGAAAAGGCAGATGGATTGTGATCGCGGCCATTCGTTCCCTGAGCAAAAGGTGTACGGCCGAATTCTCCGGCGAATACGACCAGCGTAGTTTCCAGTAGTCCACGGTGTTTTAGATCCCGGAGCAGGCCGGCAATGGGTTGATCGACGGCGTGGGCGTTGCGCTCATGGCCGTCCTTGAGGTTGTCGTGCTGATCCCAGCGGTCGGCAGCTACACGCGGGCAGGTCAGTTCAATGAAACGGACGCCACGTTCTACCAGGCGGCGGGCTAGCAGACATTGTGCCGCATAGCTGCGGGTATGCGGATCATCGGAGTCAAGGCCGTACAAGCGGCGGGTGGCCTCCGTCTCACTATTGAGATCATTCAGTTCGGGTACGGCGGCTTGCATGCGAAAGGCCAGCTCATAGTTGTGGATGGCGGCATTGATCTGATCTTCTTCACCAATCTTGCCCAGCAGGGAGTCGTCCATCTGACGGGCCAGGCGCAGTTTCTTTTTTTGTAATTCCTCCGAGGCTTCCAGCGGTTGAATATTGGCCAGCGGTTGCGGCCCGGCCCGAAGGATAGACGCCTGATAACTGGCGGGCAGAAAGCCGTTTTTAAAATTGTCCATACCGCCGGGAGGGATGAGCCCGCCGTCCAGAACCACATATCCGGGCAGGTCTTCATTCTCCGAGCCCAGCCCGTAATTGACCCAGGCGCCCATACTGGGACGCCCCTGAATACCGATACCGGTATGCAAAAAGTAATTGGCGTTGGTATGTTCCGGAAAATCAGAGACCATGGATCGGACTACTGCAAGATCGTCTACACATTGGGCAATGTGAGGGAACAGATCACTCACCCAAATACCGCTTTCGCCGTATTGTTTGAAATCCCAGGGGCTTTTCAATATTCGCCCGATATTATTGAACTGCGTAGCATCCACCTTAAATTTCCGATAGGGATCCTGGCCGTTCTCCAGTGTCAACCGGGGTTTGGGATCGAAAGAATCAACCTGGGAAATGCCCCCATCCATATATAGAAAAATAACACTCTTGGCCCGGGCCGGATAATGCGGGGTTTGTCCCAAGCCCAGAAGATTTCCTGTCGGATCAGGTGACTTACAAGCCGGTATACCCAACAAACTGAATAAAGCCAGCCCTCCGAAGCCATTTTTACAAAGGCTCAGCATTTCGCGACGGGAGTAACATTGATGGTGGTGCATGATCGTTTTTTTGAGATAGCATTTTGAAAGTCAATGATCTTAAAGCAGGAAAATAAATTCCTTGCTGTTATAGATCACCTGGCAGTAATCGGCCCAAACTTGCAGATCCATTTTGGCATCTTCCTTTGTCAATTCATACAACTGCCCCTGTTCAGTAAAAAAGTGGTCGGCCTGCTCCAGTTCTTTGTCGTTGGGCAGACGGGCAAAAGCAGTCTCGTAGATATTGTTCATTCTATTTTCAAATGAAGATTGATCAGCTAACAGTTGCTCGGCCCATTTCACGGCCTGCTCCTGCACGAAGGGATCATTCATTAAATTGAGCGATTGGGCAGGAACGTTGGATACATTCCTGCGGCCGAAAGTGCTGAAGGGCACCGGGAAATCGAACGTCAGCATCATGGGCGAAATAAAATTCCGGCGTACCGACTGATAAATACTGCGGCGCCCGGCACCATCCAACGGCCCCGAATCGCGCGGCCGGCCACGCCCCTGCATAAAAGGGGTAAGATGAGCCGGTACGGAAGGGCCGAATTGTGTGAGGTCCAACTGCCCGGAAGTAGCCAAAATAGCATCGCGAATAGCCTCCGCTTCCAACCGATGTACCGGGAAATGCTGTAGCCAGATGTCTTCCGGATCCCGGGCGGCACTTGCCTCGGAAGCAACCGTACTTCTCTGAAATGCATCAGATAAAACGATCTCCCGGATCATTTTTTTGATCGACCAGTCAAGATCGATAAAACGCAGGGCCAGATGGTCAAGCAACGAAGGGTGGGAGGGGATCTTGCCCTGCAGGCCGAAATTGTCGACGGTTTCGACGATGCCGCGACCAAACAAGTGGTGCCATAGCCGGTTGACCATCACGCGTGCAGTCAATGGGTTATCCGGATGAGCGATGGCTTCGGCAAGTTCCAGGCGGTCACTTCCCTGGCCCGGGAATGCCGGAAATTGCTGGGACAGTACACTAAAGAAGTGGTGGTCCTGTTGCTCCTCCGCTAATTGCTGATGGTTGCCGCGAATAAAGATCGGACTGAAAACAGCCTCTCCGTCACTCATGCCTGCGAACCCGGAAAAGGCATATATTTTTTGATTGAGCTTCCGGGTAGTTTCCAGGTGAGATGCAGCCTCCGGGAATTGTGTGGGAATTTGACCGTCAGACAGTGCCAGCTTCAAACGGGCAACTGTCTCCGGGCCGGGATGACCCTCTATCCATTGGTTAAGGGCATTCTCATTTATGCTTCCTGCTGATACAGCATGGTATGGAGGCGAGGCCACATCGAGACTGTCGTGAAAATAGGCATATTCCGCTTCCAGCCAGGCATCCGGTTCAACGCTGTAATCGTGGCGCTGACCGTTCTTCCACATTTTTCCATTGAGTAACTCAATATAGGCTTTGTTGCCCTTCCACATACGCACATCCATTACGATATCCTGCATGTCGGGGCTGTATAGCTCGCGGGTGAGCCCACCGTGGATAGGGTCCTGAATGAGTTGGAAATTGTTGATCACTAGCCGCACCGTACTATTCATGCCTGCCGCACGGATAGTGATGTAATTTTGATCGATGGTGAAATTCGGAGAACGAAGCGTGCCCTGCAGCCCGGGACCCAGACCACGACTGGAAGCTTTAGCCTCCGCAAACCCCATCAGTCGCTGTCCATCCTCGGCAAACAAAGGCGTACCCAGCGCATTGCCTGCAGAAAAAGCATCACCGTTTACCGTCCAGCTCTGTAGATCACCTCTTCGGAAATCAGCCAATAGCGTTGCATCAGGCATGGTATTTCCGTCCGGTTCGAATTGTTGGCTGATGGTCATTGCGAGCGGTTGTGGCTCCACAGCCGAAGCGATAAGCTCCCGAACAGCCTTTTTGTGGGACCGTATACTGTCGATCTGTGCCATTTGAATAAGGCCGGCATTTTCCGGATAGTAGGTGATCCGGCTGCTTTCGAAGATGCCGTACATCGCGTAATAGTCGGCAGTAGGGAGCGGATCGAATTTATGATCGTGGCACTGGGCACAGGCCAGCGTAAGTCCCTGAAAAGTCTTGCTGGTGACATCAATGATATTACTGATGCGGTCGTATTCTTCCTTGCGAATATCTACCGGACTGTGTTTGCCTTCACTCATGTTGTAAAAAAGCGTGGCCAAAAGTGATTCGTTGATGCCGGTTTCCGGATCAAAGCGAGCCGGCTTGAGTAGATCACCTGCCAAATGTTCTCTAACCAGATCATCATAAGGCAGATCTTTATTGAAGGCACGGATCAGATAGTCGCGATAACGCCAGGCCCCGATCACGGGGTAGTCAAATTCATGGCCCATAGTCTCGGCGTAGCGCACCAGGTCCATCCAGTGCCGGGCCCAGCGTTCTCCGTAATAAGGAGATTGCAGGAGTGTGTCTACTAACTGCTCATAAGCATCCGGTGAATTGTTATTTACAAATTGTTCTACCTGTTCCGGCCTTGGTGGCAGACCGGTGATCAGGTAGAACAATCGGCGAATCAGCTGTCGCTTATCTGCCCGTGGAGCAGGCGTCATGTTATGTCTTTCCAATTCCCGGTCAATGAAAAAGTCGATGGACTGTGTTGGAACATATTGCGTTTTATCCGGTGCTACAAAGGCCCAGTAATCTTTCCATTCGGCCCCCTGACGGATCCATTTTTTTAGTAGTGCGAGGTCTCTTTCACTGACGGGGTTGTTCGCCTCCGGTGGCGGCATCATCTGTTCGGGGTCTTCACTGGCTACCCTCTGGACCAATTCACTGTTGCGCCAGTGGCCGGGGTTGATGGCCTGTCGCCCGCTTTCCAGCAATGCAGTTGCTCCTTCATAAGTATCGAGGCGTAAACCGGCCTGCCGCCCGCTTTCATCCGGACCGTGGCAGGTGAAACAGTGATTGGATAGAATGGGCCGGATGTGAAAATTGAAATCTACCTGATCGGGCAGATCGGTGGTGAAGTTTTCACTCTGACAGCCTACCAGTAAAATCCAGCATGTTAAACAGATCAGGGTCTTAAATGTATTGGGCATGTGCTTGAACTCGGTTACGTAGTTATTCGGTCAAAAAGTACGGCCTTGAAAATACGAAATTTTGGGATTCTATCCGGTAAAGCGCGGTAAGGTGGAGGGCTGGGCTATTTTTATTCCCACCCACATTATGGTGCACCCCTCGTCGCCGAGGCCGATTGGCTGGGACGGCACATGTACTGCTATCCTTTTACTTCCCGCAATAGTTCTTTCAATACTTTTCCCTCGCCATCCGGAGTGGTATAAAACGGCCGCTGTTCTATCTCGTAATGAGTTTCCGGCGGAATGCCCAATGCGTGATAGACCGTCTGATGGATCTGGTTGATATAGACTGGCTCCGTGATGGCCTTGAAAGGCCGTTCATCTGCAGTAACTCCGTGTACATAACCTGCCTTGATGCCACCGCCCCACATCAGAATAGAGCAGCCGTCGGTGAAGTGGCGGTGCATTCCGTAATGCGTTAGCTTTTCTACCCGATCTGGGACGTCTACCTGATCTTTTACTTTCAGGCCGGGCCGTCCTTCCATGAGCATATCCCGACTGAATTCACTGGCCAGAATAACCACTGTTCGGTCCAGCAATCCACGTTCTTCTAAGTCGCGGATCAGTTGCGCTACCGGTCGATCGATCTGCTTTTTCATATCTACCAGGCGGGTGTGGCCGTTCTCATGCGTATCCCATCCAAGAAATGGTTCGTATTCTGTAGTGACGCTGATGAAGCGGGCTCCTCGCTCCGTGAGGCGGCGGGCCAGCAGGCAGCCCAGTCCGAAACGGCCGGTATTGTATATGTCATAGACTTCCTGTGGTTCATCGTGGAGATCAAAGGCAATTGCGTCGGGTGATTTCAGCAAGCGATAGGCTCTTTCCATGGATTGGATCAGGGATTCCTGTTGGTAAGTGCTGCCGTAGGTTTCAAAGGGACTTTGTTTCACCAGTTCCCGGTACAATTTATTACGGCTTTCAAAACGCCGGAGGTCCATGCCCTTTGGGGGCTTTACGCTATCGAGTCCACGCACCGGATCGGGGATGAAAAACGGCCCGTATTCCGTGCCCAAAAAGCCGGCGGAGTGGAAGGCCTTCAGCTCTTCGCCTTCGCCCACGGTAAACCTTTGTCCGATATCGATGAAAGGTGGAATGACCGGATTGACGGGGCCCAGTTCCCGGGCGATCCATGCCCCTATATGTGGTGGTTGTACAGATTGCGGCGGCTCGTAGCAGGTATGCCAGTGATATTGATGCCGGGTGTGCAGGATATGCCCCAGATCAGCCGCCCGATAGGAACGGATCAATGTACCCTTGTCCATGACCTGACCGATCTCTTCCAGCCCTTCCGAGAAAAACACCTCGTCCAGAGCGGTGGGCACTTTAGGAAAAGTACTGATCACCTGCTTACTTTCCATGCCGGTTTGGAAAGGGGTATAAGTCTTGGGATCGAAAGTCTCCGTATGACACATACCACCGGCCATCCAAAGTAGGATCACCGAATCGGCACTGCTGTGGATCTGAGGTTTTCTACTACAGGAAGACAGGAAGGATGCAGTGGGTAGGGTAGTGGCCATGGCCGCTAGTCCGGCCTGCTGCATCTTTTTCAGGAATTGTCTACGACTTTGGTTTTCCATTTTCGATGTGGTGATATTGCAATATGGTGATCCCGACACTCCGTGTACGGGACAAGTTGTGGTGATGTGGTGAGTGACTCACTAAATCACCATATCACCCACTCACCATATTAGATAAGCTGGAATTCCGGCAATAGTACTAAAGCCCACAGTATGTCTTGCAGTGCTTCGCCTGGATCTTCCGTTTCCATTTTTTTGACTAATAATTTCTTTTCTTTTCGCACAGGCAGCCTGCCGAGCGCATTCAGATATAGCTGATCGATCAATGCCGATCTATCCAGACCGGATCGTTCGAGCCAGTTGTCGGCTCCACGCGACAGGTATTCGTGAAAAAAGCTGCTGTTGGTCAACATCAGCGATTGTAGCAATGTCGCTTCTTCCGATCGTTTGGTGCTCACATTTTCGCGTACCGGTCGTCCGAGTGTTTTCATGAAATCATCCTGACGGACCAGAGCGGCTCGCGCAAACGGCAGGTCGATACTGTCCGGTGTAAAGGTGTAGTTAAGCAGGCTACCCCAATAACTGTTTTGGAAACTTCCGACCCGCCAGGCATTCGCCCAAGCCAGATCGTCAAATTCCAGTGTCGTCCAGGCCTGTGCCAGCGTATCAGCCGTGCTTTTCCAACTGCGGTCGGAATAAACCCATTCAGTTTTTCCATCTGCATATTGTAAACGTAAAGTGAAAAGCAGGCCGGCCGGATTAGCGATCACCCCCTCGTTGGTACCGGCAACGGCAATGATGTTTTCCGGCTGTAAAATATCAACGGGTATCTCCAGCCGTTGCACCCGGCGCCAGTCTGCCCCTTCGGTGATCTTTTTTTCATTGAGCCAGAAAGTATAGCCATGATCGGCAGTGATCAGTACTTCTGCCTTTTGCAGGGCATCTTTTTGGTTGATATTGAATCGTTTGCGAAAACGCCGCGTACCCGGTTTAGGTAGCACTCGGCGATCCAGTTCTATTTCCTCGTGCCAGATCCACTGGGCATCTACCGGTCGGTGTTGGGGATCGAAAGCTACGCCGTAATAAAAGGGGCTGACCACCTGGCTGAATGCATCAACGAACTGTTCGGCCGTTAATCTGCGCACTGCGGGCCCCTGAAATATAAATTTTTCGGATGCCAGGTATTCCGGAGAAGGATAGGCCACTGCGGGCAACTGATAGGTGCGGGAAGTCATGATCTGCTTCAGCAAATGATGAAAATCGTATCCATTATTGATGAAGTCTGCCGCCAACCAGTCTAAAAGCGCCTGACTCCAGGGCAGGTTATCCATTTCATCCACCGGGGCAACCAGCCCACGCCCCAACAGTCGGTCCCAATAGCGATTAACAACGGTTCGGTAGAGTCGCCCGTTGGCCGGTTGAACGATCACCTTCGCCAGTTGCTCCAGTCGGTCTTTCAGGCTATCTGCATTCACTTCCCCTAATTGAGGGTAAAGGAAGGCTGTTTGGGCAATACGACCAGTCGGTTTATCGCAGCGATGCACCTCCAGTGGTTTTTCCGCAAAAATATTGGCAAAACCATAGGCCTGATCGAGCGTCAGATTGTTGACAAAACTATTATGGCAGGAAGCGCATTTCAGATTGAGGCCAAGCAGCGACTGCGATATATTCTGTGCTGCCTGCAGCTCAGTACGCTGACTGGCATTAACCTCGCCCCGCCATTTAATGCCTTTGATGAAGCCTTCGGATTCCGGCCCGGGATCGATCAGTTCTGCAGCTATTCGGTCGTAGGGCTTGCCTTCCAGCAGCGCCACGTACAGCCATTCTGTGATCTGCTTCCGTCCGCCGGTGATGAAACCCGTACCAGAATAATCGTTGCGCAACAGATCGTTCCAGAAACTGAGCCAGTGCAGGGCATAACTTTGTCTATCCGCCAATAAAGTATCGATCAGCCGGCTGCGTTTATCCGGACTATCATCTTCAAGGAATTTAGCAACTGCTTCAGGAGATGGCAATAGCCCGGAGATGTCCAGATGGGCTCGTCGGATAAACTGCCGGTCGTCAATCACTTCCGGCCATTCCAAACCGTTTTGCTCTAAATATTGGTTCACAAATCGATCCACTGGATGTTTGATCGTTTTAGGCGCATCCGGTAACTCGGGTTCTACCAATGCCAGTTCTGCTTCCCGGAAGACCTTAAAAGTAGAATCCGCCCAGTGTGCTCCCTGATCTATCCAGAGCCTGATCAACGCGATCTCTTCTTTTTGTAACACTTTTCCTTTGGGAGGCATGGCGTCATCGTGCGAGCGTGGTAGTTCCAGTCGCCGAATGATATCACTTTCATCGGCCGATCCGCTTACCAGCATAGGGCCATTCTCACCTCCCGCAAAAACACCTTCTTTGTGATCGAGAGCCAGATCGCCCTTGCGTTTTTCGGTACTGTGGCATTGATAGCAGTTGTGGGCAAAAATGGCCCGGACTTCCAGATTGAGCCGGTCCAGCTGATCGGCCGGGAAAGAATCGGCACTGGCGAAGGCATGAAAGGCTTCAAGTTTAGCAGGATCCATGGCCTCATAACGATTCCAGGGTAAAACGGATGATAAATAATCCTGCCCATGGGTAAGCTCTGCGCCTAGATGTCCGGCAATCCCAGTACTGATGCAGGTGATCCAAAGGCTTAAATACGCTGGAAAGCCACCCTGTTTTTTCCAGTATATTAAGGCAGTCAGTAATGCCAGGCCGGCGGTCAGATAGCCGGTAAACTGGTGTTGGTCTACGAGCGTACCCGCATATTCCCCCGAAGCTCTAAGCGCCCCTCCCATTGTGGCCGCGATCATAGCGGTGAATGCTCCCAGATAGATTAGCGATCTATAATCGCCTTTTTTTCTCCGAATGCGGCCCCAGCTATCGACAATCAAGATGCCGACCAGCAACCCCAGCGGGAAATGGACCAGCAAAGGATGTAGGCGACTCCAGAGTTCAAATATCCAGTGATGCGACGAAAGGAGCATGGTTGTTCTTTAGGTTTTAAATGATGAAAGTCAAGGGATTTATCATAGTCCGGGCCAGATAGCCTCGTAGAAGAATACCAGCAGAATGGCACCGGTTAATGTAAAAAGCAATGTCCGTTTCAGTATAGTCCTGAAAGGCGTGTATAATTCGCTTCGTTCAGCCCTTTTTTGCAGGATAGTCCCTATAATGCCGAAGATCAGCAGCGGTATCCAGACATATGACCAACGCACCATTTCGTCTTCACTCAACTCATTGAATTGGGTGGCATAAATAATAACCATGAAAGATAACCCGGCCATCCAACTGTATTGAAATATCTTTTCCATTCTCATTATTTCGGAATTTTACATCACCACAACTTGTCCCGTACACGGAGTGCCGGGATCACCACATCAAAATTTACCCTCCAAAGCATCGATCAAAAACTGTGGTGGTGGGATCGTCTTATTGTTTTCCATATCAACGAAACACAATTTTACACTGCCGCCATTCACGAGTTTCCCGGCTTCATTTATGATCTCCATATGGAAAGTGATGTACTGGGTGGGGATCTGTCTGAGAGTAGTGCGTATGGTGAGCAGATCATCATAACGAGCCGGCCTTACGTAGCGGGTCTGCAGGGACATCACCGGCATCATAACCCGATATTTTTCCTCCATTTCTTTGTAACTCAGGCCCAGAGAACGCAACATCTCCACCCGTCCGATCTCGTAGTAAGAGATGTAATGACCGTGATAAAGGTAGCCCATCTGATCGGTTTCATTATAACGGACGCGTTTTTTGAATTCGTGACTGTACATGCTTTACATGATTGACGGTCGATTTAGGGTAAAAACACCGCAGGAAGGCAAACAGCCCTATAGTTGACGACCCGGATTAAATACTTTCTTCACTATTCTCGTCAGACTGCAAAATGATGAAAATCCCGTAGATTTTAACTTAAAACCGGTAATTATTCCGAATACCAGAGCATTTGCCGAATATATGTTATGGCAGAATAGCATCAGCAGAACGCCAGTTTCCAGAAGGGAGCGGGCAAGATGCCAAAGCTTATTTAGATGCGATCTAAATAAATCATTCTCTATTACTTTGTTAAATCGTTGATTCGCTAGAAATCAAAAGGTTTATATCTTTGTGGCGCTTAAAAAAAAGCAGAATTTAGTTATCGTAAAATCTTGATTTTGTCCGGGTTTTCAGCGATTGAAAGCAATCCGTAAATATGCAGATCCGGACTGTACTAGCAATAAATAATCAATGAGAATCGGAACGATTAAAACCATCCTGATAACCGGATTGGTCCTATCGGCACATGCGGCTTCTGCTCAGACTGCGTCCGAGGGTAATAATTACCTCATTTATGCGTTGGTAGCCATTGCGGTTTTTCTGTTCTTCTATCTCGTCGTTCAGGTTTCTGACAACCTCCTGGCCATCGAAGCCAAGCAGTCAGGAGCAGATAAAACAGGAGCCAATTTTTCCCTTTTCCCCAAACTGAGAGAGCTTTTTTCTCCTCGTCTGCCGGATTATGCCAGTAATCAGCAAGTGCACGTACTGCACAAAGGACACGACATCCTGCTGGAAGGTGTGGCTGATCAGATGATCGATGAAAATGTGCAGGCTACTACATACGCTGTGCAGCCGATCAACTTCAGAGGTATCTCACCGATCCCCAAAATGCTGGTTGAAGTAGGAGCGGAAGTGAAAGCCGGTGATGCGCTATTCTTCGACAAGGGAACACCTGAGATCAAATATGTCGCACCGGTAAGTGGTGAAGTGATCGCCATCAACCGAGGTGCCAAACGCTCCATCATTGAGGTAGTGGTCCTGGCCGATAAAGACCAGTCTTACCGTCAGTTTGATTCCTTTGATCTGGATAACGGCAGCCGCGAAGACCTGGTGACTTATTTGCAGGATAGCGGCATGTGGACATTGATCAATCAGCGTCCTTTTGATGTTGTGCCTGAAACCAGCGAGATCCCCCGTGATATCTTTGTTTCAACTTTCGATTCTGCCCCGCTGGCTCCGGATCTGAATTTCGTGGTAACGGGTCGTGAGGCAGATTTCCAGAAAGGCCTGGAAGTACTTTCCAGGCTGACTTCCGGCAAAGTACATCTTGGCCTCAACGCCAAAGGTGCTACTGCTCCGGCAGCTGCATTTTCCAATGCCGAAGGTATTGAAAAACATTGGTTCCACGGTCCACACCCAGCTGGAAACGTGGGCGTACAGATCCACCATGTGGCTCCCATCAGCACTCAGGATAAGATCTGGACGTTGGGTGTTCAGGATGTGATCACCATCGGCGCGCTCTTCAATGAGGGTAAAGTGAAAATGGATCGTATCATAGCGTTGACGGGGGCCGAACTGGTTAAGCCCAAATATGTGCGTACTTACCTGGGGGCTAAGATCGGAGATCTCTTGGCTGATAATATCTCTGCTGAAAAGAAAGTCCGTATCATTTCCGGAGACGTATTGTCCGGTCAGAAGAAGACGCCCGAACAATTCCTGAACGCCAAAGACGATCAGATTACCGTTATTGAGGAAGGAGATGATTTCGAATTGTTCGGTTGGTTATTGCCGGTCGCGCCGAGGCCCAGTACTTCCTATACCTTCCCCAATTTTCTTTACCCGGATTATAAGTTCAAGGCGGAGACCAATACGCACGGTGAGAAACGTGCTTTTGTGGTGACCGGCCAGTACGAGGCTGTCTTGCCGATGGACGTATATCCGCAACATCTGATGAAAGCCATTCTGACTAACGATTTCGAACGGATGGAAGGCTTAGGCATCCACGAGGTGAGTGAAGAAGACATCGCGCTTTGCGAGTTTGTCTGCACCTCCAAGCAACCCTTACAGCAGATCCTGCGTAAAGGGCAGCAAATGATGATGGAGCAGGGGTAAACAGGAGTGAGAAAGTGGGCAGATGAGGAGTGAGCGCAAATCTCGATAGATTGCCGCCGGTGTCCAGCAACATGGATGCCGAATTCTCAAGACCCGATGCTCCTGGCAAATTAATTTAACGCAAACGGTTTAACACCACATAACTATTATGAAAAAGGCGCTACTGAATTTTTTCGAGCGAATTGAGCCTGATAAGGAGAAATCTCCATTTTTACATACGTTGTACGACGGTTTCTTCACCTTTGCCTTCACACCGGACACTGTGACCAAAGGCGGAGTACATATTCGCGACGGGATGGACCTGAAGCGGACCATGGTATTCGTTGTATTGGCATTGCTACTGTGTTACCTGTACGGAACCTATAATATCGGCGCCCAGCATTTCGATGCGCTAGGTATGTATCCGGGATTTTTTGAAGGTTTTCACCTGAAGATCGTACATGGTCTGATCAAGATCCTTCCGATCTTTGTGGTTACCCATGTAGTTGGTCTGGGTATCGAATTTTTCTATGCTTCCCGTAAAGGACATGGCATCGAGGAAGGTTTCCTGGTTTCGGGAGCTTTGATCCCCCTGATCATGCCGCCGGATCTTCCCTTGTGGATGCTGACTGTTTCCGTTGCATTCGCCGTGATCATCGGCAAAGAAGCTTTCGGAGGTACAGGGATGAATATCTGGAACGTAGCATTGTTGTCCCGGGTGTTTATCTTTTTCGCATATCCTACTTATATTTCCGGTGATGAAGTCTGGGTATCTGACATCGTGAAAAATGCTGAGCTTGGAGCCGGCTATTTTAGCGAAAACTACGGCTGGGGGCACGGATTATTCGACTGGATATTCCGGGGATTCGGCTGGTCTACTTTCGGTGACGGTGGACTGCCGGTGATCGATGGTTATACCGGGGCTACACCGTTGGCTCTGGCGGCTAAAGGCGGCTGGGATGCCGTGACCCAAGTCTATACGGCCAATGAAATGTGGTGGGGAGATATACCCGGTTCTATCGGTGAGATGTCCAAGCCGCTGATCATCATCGGTGCTCTGTTCCTGATTTTCACCAAGGTGGCTGACTGGCGTATCATGGTCTCCATGGTACTGGGTGCGGCGCTGATGGGGATGATCATGAACGGTATGGTAGACCCGTCTCGCTTCACGGAAGATACGGCCGGTGTATTCCGCTTCATGGCGGTTCCCTGGTACTATCAGTTCTATATGGGAAGTTTCCTGTTTGCCATGGCTTTTATGGCTACCGACCCGGTTACAGCGGCCTCTACTGCTCGCGGTAAGTGGATCTACGGTTTCCTTATCGGGGCGATTGGTCTGATCGTGCGGGTGTGGAACCCGGCCTATCCGGAAGGCTGGATGTTGGCGATCCTCTTTATGAATACTTTCTCTGCATTGATCGACAGCATCGTACTGCGTGGTAATATGAACCGGCGGATGAAGCGGGTGGTGACTTCTTAGATTTGAGGTAGTGAGTAGCAGGCGGAGGTAAATGTAGTAGCCGCGACT
>JAGQXH010000550.1 GCA_020436695.1 Lewinella sp.
GCATGTTCGTGTCGATAATCAGATCTTCGACTGATAAGTATACAGATCATAATACCGGCCTTTAGCAGCGATCAATTCCTCGTGCGTACCACGCTCCGCGATCTGCCCCGCTTCGATTACCAGGATCTGATCAGCTTTCTTGATGGTACTCAGTCGGTGAGCGATCACAATGGTCGTCCGGTCCTTAACCAGTTCATTGAGGCTCTTTTGGATCAGGCCTTCGCTCTCGGTATCCAGATTCGAGGTTGCCTCATCGAGGATGATGATGCGGGGATCGGCCAGGATGGCTCGTGCAATGGCAATGCGCTGGCGCTGCCCACCGGAAAGTTTGACGCCACGTTCGCCGATCACGGTGTCCAGGCCTTCCTCAAAACGATCGGTAAACTCGTTGACGTAAGCCGCCGCAACGGCATTTTGCAACTGTTCTTCGGTAGCATCCAGCCGGGGGAACAAAATATTTTCCCGTATCGTCCCTTCAAATAAAAATTCATCCTGTAAGACCACTCCAAGATGTTGCCGGTAACTGCTTAAATTTACTTTGGATAGGTCTTTTTGGTCAATGGTTATTGTACCGGAGCCCGGATTGAGGAAAGTAGCCGAAAGCCCGGCAATGGTCGATTTACCGGAGCCGGAACTGCCTACAAGCGCGGTCACCGAACCCGGTGGGGCGTAAAAACTGATATTATGCAATACTTCATTGCCCGCTTCATAGGCAAAAGAAACGTTGTCGAAACGGATCTCTCCCTGCAGGTCTTCCAATATAATATTCCGGTTAACACGATCTTCCTCGGGGTCCATATTCATAAGTTCTTCGGTGCGGTCCAGCCCGGCAAGTGCTTCCGTGAGCTGACTACCAATATTGCTCATTTGTACAATAGGTGCGATCATAAATCCTAGCAGCAGGGTAAAAGAAAGAAAATCGCCCACGGTCAGATCACCGCGCATAATAAGGTAGCCGCCGATCCCCATAATACCCGTAGAGGCTATACCCAGCAGGAAGGTGGCCGAACTGGTCATCAGTGCCGTAGCCGTCAAACTCTTTTTGACATTCTGGAATAATTGATCTACTCCCTTTTCAAAAGTCTTATTTTCCTGTTCCTCGGCGTTAAAGGCCTTAATGACGCGTACTCCGGCTAGCGTTTCTGTCAAACGACCGGTCACCTGTGCATTGATCACACCCCGAACACGAAAGATAGGCCGGATATAAGAGAACGCCTTAAGAGCCACATAGCCGAAGATCGAGATGGGCAAAAGTACAAACAAGGTCATCGACGGGCTGATCCGGATCAGCAATACCAGAGATATCACGGCTGTCAGCGTACCGCCCACCAATTGTACCAGGCCGGTACCGATGAGGTTGCGCACGCCTTCCACATCCGTCATGATGCGGGAAACCAGAGCGCCAGACTTGGTATTATCGAAGAAACGAATGGGCAGGGAGAGTACCTTCTTCTGTACCTGCGCCCGCAGTTCGGAGATCAGATACTGAGCCTGTACACTCAATAACTGGGTGAGCAGAAAGGAAGTGACGGCCTGCACCAGAATGGAAATCCCTACCAGCAGTAAAAGGCTGTACAACTGGTCATAGTCTTTATTGGGAATAACATCGTCAAGTAGCGCTTTACTTTTCCAGGGTAATACCAGGCTCGCAAGGCGACTGATCACAATGAGGACTAAACCGATCAACACCAGATTGCGCCGGGGCCAGATGATGGTTTTGAAGGCTTGTGCTATGGTAACTTTCGAGCGGGTTTTAGTGGTATCTTTCTTGGTCGGCATGAGTGATGGAAGGAACGTTTTGCGATTCCAGTCGCAAAGCTACTACTTTATACAGGTAATATGGACGAAACGCTGAAACCTAAAAAAACAATCCCGAAGATTCCGGTCAAGGAAAATTCGGGAAAAGTTTGTTGTGTTTGGCGATTTGGGTGGGGGTTATGTACGTAGTATGTTCATTGGATATTGGGGTCTTTAGGTGTAAAAAAGTTTTCAGTGGTTTTTTGAGGTCAACAAGTTTTCAGTGGTTTTTAAGGGTAGCTCTTTCCGGAATTAAACTGTGCAGCCTAATAGCTCTGACTACTTACCTCTGAGTCTGAATCCCTGCACGTGCTGGCTGTTGGTATGGGGGTTGGCCACCAGATCAAGATCAACTACGCAATGTTCAAAGCTAATAGCGTAAGACTGGCGGATGATCGCCGGGTTCAACACATCTTTACCGATCAGTTGTGCACCGATGAAAGCGCCTACTTCCTTAAAAGCAGACATCATCTCACGGATGTAGTTCAGAACGTTGTTTTGGTTGCTGTTGTTCAGCAGGCCGACTGTAAGTGCAAGTTTAATTTTCCGGGTATTCATTTCGAATTTGTTTTTTAGGTCTTGGGTTTTCTTTGGTTGAAAGTTACCTCTTAAGAACTCTGTTTTGCGGCGAGATGTTGCTCGCACTTACTTAAACATTTGTTAATATTTCTTAAGAAGTTGTAAAGGTTTTTGGGAACTTTCTCCCTCTTGGCTGTTTGTCTATGAAACCTTCAGAACAACTTACGTGTTCGTTCCCTTTTTTGGTTTTTTGGGGATGTTTTTTCGCAGCATGCATGTATATATGTCTGAAGCCGGTAAAACGTTACCGCCCGCAGCACGGAAATTTTGAAAAACTTTCCTTTCTTGGAGTGGTTTGATACTTCAATATCACAAGTATTTTGATCCTGCTATGTCAGGATGCTTTGAAAAAAAGATTAATTACAGTTAAATATCACCACATTCCCTCCTCCGCCCTAAAGGGCACCTCCTCCAGAGGAGGACAAGTTCTATCTAGAGGCTAGCGTGCTCCCTTGAGGGAGCTGTCCGAAGGACTGAGGGTGGATCACGTTACATTATTTAATTGCCTTTTAAAATTCAATTCGAGGGAAATAACACCATGAAGATCTGTTTAGCACAAACCAAACCCTACACCGGGGATATCGGGCGCAACATCCAGCGTCATCTGGAATTTATCGATCAGGTAGTCGCTCAGGAAGCGGATATGATCATTTTCCCGGAGCTTTCCCTGACGGCCTACGAGCCTAAACTGGCCAGAGAACTGGCCATCCGCCCCGGCGACCCACGTCTGGATATCTTTCAAGAACGCAGTGATGAACACCAACTCATCATTGGTCTGGGCGTACCGACGGTTAAAGGACACCATCTGTTCATCAGTATGCTCGTTTTCCAGCCGCAGCAGGATCATCTCATCTATTCCAAAAAGTATCTCCACGCCGATGAAGAGCCGTTTTTTGAATCAGGTGCCAATTTTCCGGTGCTCGATCTGGATGACCATAAACCGGCGCTGGCCATTTGCTACGAGATATCTATACCGGAGCACGCTGCCACTGCTTTTGCGCACAATGCTACCATCTACATTGCCAGTGTAGTCAAGTTCGTCAGCGGCCTGAAAAAAGCTTTTGCACGATTGTCGGAGATCGCCGGCAATTATAAGACCCCGGTATTGATGGCCAATTCCGTCGGCACTGCCGATAACGGTATTTGCGGCGGCCAATCTTCGATCTGGAATGCCCGGGGTGAATTGGTCGATCAACTCAACGGCCTGGACGAAGGGATTTTGCTTTTTGATACGGAAACCGGAGATTCTTCCGCGCTTTTGCTACCTTTAAGCGACGCGTCTAACTCTTAGAGTCTGGTTTAAAACAGACTCGTAAAAACTAAATATCATGACAAGAACCTCACAACTCGAATTCTTCTTTCCTCAACGCACCCGCCACGCGCTGCTGATCACGGCAGTAACCCTGGCGTTATCTCTACTCGTCAGTTGCAGCGATACGGTATCCGAGGAACAGGTGGAATTTACGCAGGGCGTGATCACCTTTATGGAGGAAGTCACTCCGGAACAATACAAGATCGTTGATGAGCAGATCGTGGACAATAAGGAAGACAGCAAGATCATCACTCAGTACATAGACGGCCATCGCGATACGATGACCCTGTACGAAGCCCAGGTAGTCAATCAGGACACGACCACCCAACAACGTCGCTATTATCATCGCACTTATTATGGTGGTCTGATGGGCTATTACCTGGGCCGTAGCCATAGTGTGCCGCCTTCTCCCGGGGTTTACCAGGACCCGTCCACTTACAACCGGGTACAGAACAGTACCGGTTCTACGTTGCAGCGTACTGCCCGCCGCACGATGGTCAGCCGCCCCTCCAAATCCAGCAGTGGGTTCGGCAGCAGCAGTAAATCGAGCCGCTCCTATGGTGGATGATCGCCTGCTGGAGTTTCCGCCCTTTTCCAAAAAAGAGATCCGCAAGATCGGTCAGGGATTGGAATGGTTCGTGGAAGAAGAATACCTGTGCGGTGAATTGCTGGGGGTCACCCAGGCGGAAGTTCGCCAATACAGCGAAGCCTGTGACGAACTCTTCGAGATGATGGAGAAAGCGGCCCAGCAGGTAATATCCCAGCAGCGCTACCGTGAGTTGGGCATCCCTTTCAACGCTATTCGCCTCATCGAATATACCTGGGAGAACCGTCATCGTTTCCCTTTGCTCTACGGCCGTTTTGATCTGGCCGGAGTGATCGACGGTGGCCCCGCTAAACTCATCGAGTTCAATGCCGATACAGCGACCGTTCTGCCGGAAACGGTAGACATTCAGGCCGCCCAGCTTCGGCGCGCCGGTTTAGCCGAACACCGGCAATTTAACAAACTGGATACTCACCTGCAGGAGCACCTGTTCAGGATCAAACAACATTATCCGGACAAGTCAGCCGAATTGCTGGTCACCACTTTAGGCTTCGAAGAAGACAATCTCAATGGTGATCTGATCGCCGATATCGCCAACCGGACCGGCTATCATATCCAGCTGATGCAACTACCGGGCGTCATTTTCTCTTCGGATGACGGTATTTTTGTGGAGCTGCAACCGGACGAATACCTACCTTTTGATTTTTGGTTCAAACTTATCCCCTGGGAATTCATCGCCCTGGAAGAGCCGGAACTGATGGATATTATCACGAAGCTTACGCTGAACGAAAGAGCCGTAGTCCTCAATCCGGCCTATACTATGCTGTTTCAGTCCAAGGGAATGTTGAAGATCCTTTGGGAAATGTTCCCGGGCCATCCCCTGCTACTGAAAACCACGGATAATCCCGCTGATTTCCGGGGCGTGCCCTACGTGGAAAAGGTCATCTTCGGCCGCGAGGGCGAGAATATTCAGGTAGTGGATGAAACCGGACGTACCCGCGAGCGTAACCATGGTGACTTCGGGCATTTTGCCAAGGTCTATCAGGCCTACACCCCGCTACCGACGGATAGTGACGGAGATATTTATCAGGCCGGGGTGTATTATACGGATCAGGCCTCCGCCCTTTCCTTCCGCCGGCGGGACGGGCTGATCATCGATGCGGATTCGGAGTTTGTGGGGCATTATCTACTAGATTGAATGCGGGTAATGGGCATCGGCCGTGGCAAGGTGCAAAGTCCTTTTGATCGACTGGACCTTTAGTGCCTCCTTTTCATTGTGAAGAGCAGAGGTATTTCGAATTATTTTTAGTTTTATCAGAGTGTTTATTCTGCTTTTGGGAAACTAAGAGACCTGCGGATTAAGCGAATATTAACGCAACTGTTAGTGACTAAGTAAAAGACGCAATGCGTTAATGCACAAGTTGAACTAAAGCGCCGAGACCGGCGCTAGCTTAGGGCTTACCTTAACTTAGTAGAGAAAAAATTTACTCACCAAAATTCTCTACTATGACCACCTTACGGAAAAAGATGATCCATTGGATGGAGCGCAAGAACTACAGCGCTTCGACGATTAAATGTTATGTGAACGCAGTATCTGGACTGGCCCGGCATTTTGGGTGCTGCCCGAGTCGGCTTGAAGAATCAGACCTTGCCGACTATCTGCACTTTCTGACAAAAGAGAAGTCCTACAGCGCGAGCAGTATTACGGGGGTTTACAGTGG
>JAGQXH010000551.1 GCA_020436695.1 Lewinella sp.
TTGGCCAGGATCAGACTAATGGGATTGAGCAGGCTGTAATAATACAGCTGCCGGGCCCCGCTCTCCTGCACGAAACTCTTGGTGATGGCGTTGACGGATGAGAACAGGATCACGATCCAGAACAGGGCATTCCACAGCGGCGGTTCGATCTTTTCGAAGGAAGCATAAAGAATGTAGACCGTTGAAAGCACATACAGCAAAATGCCTCCCAGTGCATAGCCCGAGCGCCATTCCAGCAGCCCGTCCTTATGCAGCAACCACATAATCTCTTTGAGTACTTTCATCCGGCAAATTTAGAGAAAAATTGTACGATCTCTTGGCTTGAAAGGGGGATTAGTAATATTTTCGCATTGTATTAACTATTTCAGTAGCCAGTTGGCCGGTTGGCGGGTTCCTCTGTAAAACAGGTACGATCCAAAAGGGAAGATTTGAGCATGTTCAGGCCCAGATCTGTTGTTTTGGTACTATTCCTTGCCTTTCGCCCGCCGATTAATAACACTATTACCCGGCCGAAGAACTGGCAACAGATAAACCGGTAACGGAAGAACTGACAACTGAGAAACCGGCAACCGATATCCTCAATCCATGATGAAAACGGCACACTTATTGGTCTTATGGATACTATCCTGGTCGGTGGTTCATGCCGAAGATGCCCCATTTTATGAAGTGACGGCTGAACGTGGTGATGGGATCTATTCCATCCTTCGTCGCTATGACCTGGATCAATACTCCTGCAATTTCGATCAGTTCTACAAGCTGAACAAACTGAAACGCAACGCCCGACTGTTGGCCGGCAAAACCTACCAACTGCCGATGCAGGTATACCAATTCAACGGTAAGACGATCCGCTCTTCCATCGGTATTGACGACTGGAATCTGGCCGTGGCTATTCAGACCTACAACGAGACCATGCTGGAAAAGGCCGTTCGTGCTACCTCTTTTAAAAAAGACTTGCAACTTTGGGTGCCTTTTCACTTTTTGAATTGTCCGGATGATAAACGGAATATCCCCGAACCGGTGGCCGTAGAAGTGGAAAACCCGGAAGAGACCGGAACGGCCGGCAAACGCGTCTTCAGTATTTTTGGGCAGAAGTACGCCTACACGCCGCTGGTCAGCAAAAAACTGGCGGGTAAGGTGTTTTATGTGGTCAGTGGGCACGGTGGCCCCGATCCGGGAGCAATGGCGAAAAGGGGTAATGTTACCCTCTGTGAAGACGAATACGCCTACGACGTGGCCCTGAGGCTGTGCCGAAACCTCGTATCCCATGGTGCTACAGCGTATATGATCAACCGCGACCCCAATGACGGCATCCGTTCTGATCAGTACCTGCAATGTGATACGGACGAGGTACTCTGGGGCAATGTAGAAATGAGCAACCGGCAGAAAAAGCGATTGTTCCAACGTTCGGATATCATTAACGAACTTTATGAAAAACACCTCAAGCAGGGAGTGAAGGATCAATTGGCCATCATGATCCATGTAGATTCCCGCAGCCGGAGCGAACGCACCGATGTTTTCTTTTACCATTACCCGGGAAATATCGAAGGCCATAAAAAGGCGGAACAATTGCACCGCACCATGACTTCCAAATACGCCAAATACCGCAAGGGCGGCTATTTCCACGGCACGGTCACCGGCCGGGATCTGCACATGCTGCGGGAGACCAAGGCACTGGGAGTATACGTCGAACTGGCCAATATCCACAACCCGGGAGATCAGCAGCGCATCCTGGTGGAACGCAACCGCCAACTACTGGCCGACTGGCTGTTCGAGGGATTATCGCAGTAAGTGCCTGTTGGAAGAGTTGCGAGATGTGTTGAAAAATTATCTGGAAGAACACCCGCTCTGGGATAAACGGGTATCTGTGGTACAGGTAACGGCCGCCAAGCCGGATGTGATGGAGATCCGTTTACTCATCAGTGCGGCCAATGCCGCTATATCCGGGAAAATCATCCTGAAAGCCTGTCCCGGGCCAGGGTAGAACTTGCCCTTGAAAAAGGTAAACTACGTGCAACAGGCAATGCAAAATAAAGCTTTTCGTACCTTTGCCGGAAAAAAAAAAAATGACGTCAGTTGTCCGTTTTTCAGTGAGACTGGCTGCTTGCAACAGATAGGAAATAGGGGAAATTTTGAATATCGATCAAAATCATGTTGTACCCAATTACTCGGCCTTTGGCCACCCTGGCATTGTCCGCTAATTATCGAAAGATCATCCTTTCTCATACGGAACGTATTCCGAAAGATAAGCCCGTCATCCTGGCCGCCAATCATCCCACCGCATTTATTGAACCTTGTATTCTGGCCTGTTTTCTGGACCGACCGCTATACTTTCTGGTACGGGGTGATTTTTTCAAGAAATCATTTTACGAAGGGCTGTTGCGCGATCTGCACATGCTGCCCGTCTACCGGATGCGCGACGGAGGGTACAGCAATATCAAGCAGAATTACGCTACTTTCGAAAGTTGTTTCAACGCTTTGCGGGATAACAAGACCATGATGATCCTGGCCGAGGGGCGCTGTATCCATGAAAAAAGATTGCGGCCACTACGCAAGGGAACGGCACGGGTCGCCATGGGAGCATTGGACAAATATCCGGATATCGGTGAAGTATATGTGGTGCCGGCGGGCGTCAATTATACCTACGCCGATCAGACCCGTTCGGAGATCCTGATCGATTTTGGGGAACCTATTCTGGTAAGTGAGTACATGGAGGCTTATCAGGCACAACCTAATCAGGCGATTACGGCTTTTACCGATGAATTGCGCCGTCGTATGCTGGAACGCGTTCTGGTGATCGAACAGCCGAAGGACGAGGAACTGACCGAACGACTGCTGGTGATGTACCGGTCCGATCATCCCGAAAAACGGTTTCCCATTCTGGAAAAAGATCCGGAGCGTCTGCAGGGAGAAATGCAGATTGCCGGCGCGGTTAACGAGAGCAGTGAGGAAGATAAGGCGCAACTCTGGCGATGGCTGGATCTCTATTTTGATAAACTGGATATGCTGGGCTTATCCGATGCGGTGATCAGCAGCCGGTACCAGTCCGGGAAGAACTGGCCTGCGCTGCTATTTGTCATTGCGTTTCCTTTATATGCCATTGGCCGTTTGTGGACCTACCTGCCGCTTGCTCTGGCAAAATGGGTAGTAGATAAAAATGTACGCCACGTGGAGTTTTACGAGCCCGTTCGGGTTGCTGTTGCCATCGGTAGCTTTTTGGTGTGGAGTATCATCTGGTTGCTGATCGGTGCGAGCCTGGTTGGTTGGTGGAACATTCCGCTGGTTGCTGCGCTGCTGGGATTGGGGTATTTTGCCGTAATCTACCGGGAAAAATATCAGGATTGGCAAATGAAAAATCGCCTCAATAAGGTAGCCGGAGAAGAGGTAGAACGCCTTAAGGAGGAGCGGGCGCGGATCATGGACCATTTTGCTACTTCCAAGCCGTTGGTCAAATAATCTTCACAAGAAAGTATTAGCTTACCGAGACCGGCAATGGCAATGTCGCATTGCTGACAAGTTGAAAAGGTAATGAAAATAATGGTTCCGTGCCTTTCCCTGCTGCTGGTTTTCCTGTTTTCCTGTACTAACGAGCAGCATAATCAGCCCAATATCGTCCTCATTATGGCTGACGATATCGGTATTTCCGATATTGGTTGTTACGGAAGTGAGATACAGACGCCAAACATCGACCGACTCGCAGAGCAGGGGCTTCGCTTCACCACCTTCTACAATATGGCCAAGTGCGATCCTACCCGCTCGTCTTTGCTTACCGGCTTATATCGGGGAGGGAATGGTGCAGTACATCTGGGCCAGTTGACCAAACAGGCCGGCTACTTCAATATCATGAGCGGTAAGGAGCATTTCAATAACTGGGTGCCGGACTATTGCAAGGCAGAAAATGTTTTTGATCATTCCTTTTATTTCTGGGCGACAACGAATTATTTCCGCCCGCCTTCCGGCGAATTTGAACGTCCTTTCTATCTGGAAGGGCAGGAGCTTGCAGCAGATGAGATTGAATACGAGCAGGCGCCGATGTATAAGACGGATTTTATTACGGATTATGCTTTGAAATGGCTGGATGAAGCCTTTACCAAAGATGATCCTTTCTTTTTGTATTTGCCTTACCATGCAGCCCATTATCCACTGCAGGCCCGCCCGGAAGATATCGCTAAATACCGGGGAAAGTATCTGAAGGGCTGGGACAAAGTACGCTCGGAGCGTTTTGCCCGGATGCAGGAACTCGGCGTATTACCGGAAAATGCACAACTAAGCCCGCCGGAAGGCAACCTCAATATTTTTCGCAAACCATTGATCCCGGCGTATACGGATTATTATCCCTGGGAAAGCCTGACGGAAGCCCAACAGGATTCACTGGATCTGGAAATGGCGGTTTTTGCGGCCATGATCGACCGAATGGATCAAAACATCGGAAGGGTATTGGATCGTCTGGAACAGCAGGGAAAACTGGAAAATACCCTCGTCCTCTTTTTAGTAGATAATGGCTCCTGCCCGTTTTATTCCAACAAAGTGCCGGATGTTCAGCCGGGGCCGGCGCACTCCTACTGGTGCCTGCGGGCTTCCTGGGCCAACGTGGGCAATACTCCGTACCGACAATACAAACAATGCGGACTGGAAGGTGGAAGTCATACGCCCTTTATCGCTTACTGGCCGGGTGTGATCGAGCCCAATACGATTACTCATCAGGTGGGGCATATCGTGGATCTGGCGCCTACTTTCCTGGATGTGCTGGATATACCTTATCCGGATTCGATCAATGGTTTCCGGTCTTTGCCACTGGACGGGCGTTCACTGTTACCGGTATTTAGAGGCGAAGAACGTAGGGAACCAGAATACTTTATTTCCGGATTGGACCGATTTCGCATGTTTCGCAGCGGTACCTACAAGATCGTTAAGATGAATGACGGACCGTGGGAGTTGTATAATATGCGGCAAGACCCTACGGAATTGAATGATCTCGCTGGGTCGATGCCGGAGTTGGTGCAGTCTATGGAAATAGCATATCAGACGAAGTGGCAGCAAAGTGAACAATAGCATTGAGCTCGCCGTCACCAAGATAGTGTGATCCAATAATAAAAGAACCTTGCTTACGAAAGGGCTATTCGATGTTCCATTGCTTCATTGTTTCTTGGCTTTCCAGTCAATGGAGCAATGAAGCAATGGAACAAAAGCAATGTTATCTTTTTCCTTGACAGTGTAGTTGGCATACTTAGGCCTTCCATCACATGCTATACTACCCCTTCTCCTCCGCCTCTCGCTGTTTCCGGGCGATCTTCTGATCGTTATTACTTTCATAAATGCAATAGTTCTCGTATTTCACCGGATCGCGTTCGGCCCAGATATCTTTGCCGATGTTGGAAAGGACGATCAGTTCATCGTACAGGCGGTTACCCTGTTCCACCCTGCGTTCTACGGAAATATCCCGGTCGGCTACTTTATCCTGCTGAATATTGAGGGCGGTTTCAAAATCCTGATAGGCGTTGACGATGCGGCTCAATACATTTTCATTGACACCCTGGTCGGCGAGAAAGTCGATCTGCTGACGGGCGACCCTTACCACACGACGGCCGCAAAACAACAATTGGGCATCGGTCATGTCTCCTAACTTGGCCGTACCGAACTTGCGATAGCGACCGCTGCGATTGCTGTATTTCATGGCCACACGGGTCATCAGACTGCGAATGGCACTCTTCAGATTTTCGGCAGCCTGATACTTTTTCTCCGTGGTGATCATCTGATCGCCCAGCAACTCATCATCATCGGGCAGGGTTTTATACTTCTCGCACAGGTTCTGAAAACCCTTCAAGCGATCCAGCCCGTAACCGTACTTGGCAAACTCTTCCTTGTCCCGGACGGCATACCGAATACGTTCCATACACTGCAAATAAAGATCGGCATCCGGGAAATTAT
>JAGQXH010000552.1 GCA_020436695.1 Lewinella sp.
AACGCACCGAAACGATTATCTCGCTGGAGGAGAGTATCAATCGTCCCATCAATATCCTGCTGGATGACGATGAAGACGAATAAAACAGAAAGGCGATTCGAGATCTCGAATCGCCTTTCTGTTTTACTGCGATATTGTGATGTTGCGATACTACGATGAACATCGCAACAACCCTAATCCTAATATCGCAGCACAGGATTGTAACATCATTAAGCACCCAGATAATGCTTCAGCAACTTGCTGCGATTAGCGGAACGTAACTTATTGATCGCCTTGTCTTTAATCTGCCGTACGCGCTCACGGGTGAGGCCAAAACGCTCGCCGATATCTTCCAGTGACATAGGATGTTCTACGCCAATACCGAAATACAGTTTGATCACATCGCACTGACGGTCGGTCAGTGTAGACAGTGAGCGTTCGATCTCCTTGCGCAGGGATTCGTTGTATTCCAAAGCCTGGTCGGTGTCGGGCGTACTGCTGTTTTCCAGTACATCCAGCAAAGAGTTATCTTCGCCTTCCACAAAAGGAGCATCCATGGATACGTGGCGGGCAGCTACTCCCAGGGTAGTCTCCACTTCTTCCGTCGGAATTTCGAGAGTATCGGCAAGTTCTTCGGGAGAGGGCTCACGTTCATATTCCTGCTCGAGTTCGGAAAATGCCTTGTTGATCTTATTGAGAGAGCCTACCTTATTCAGCGGCAGGCGGACGATACGTGACTGTTCGGCCAGTGCCTGGAGGATAGACTGGCGGATCCACCATACGGCGTAGGAAATGAATTTGAAACCGCGGGTTTCGTCGAAACGCTGGGCAGCTTTGATCAGGCCAAGATTACCTTCGTTGATCAGATCACTCAGAGAAAGCCCCTGGTTTTGATATTGTTTGGCGACGGAAACCACAAAACGAAGGTTGGCCTTGGTCAGTTTTTCCAGCGCCACCTGATCGCCCTGTTTGATTCGTTTCGCCAGATCCACCTCCTCTTCCGGGGTCAGCAGATCGACTTTTCCGATCTCCTGCAGGTACTTTTCAAGTGATTGACTTTCACGGTTGGTAATAGATTTGGTAATCTTTAGCTGTCTCATCCACTACATTCTTTTAAACGGTTAGTAAAGCAGTCTTTTTCGTTAAGTTTTCGGATAAGTTACGGGGATTGGGAGAACCGGGCAGAAAATGGGTATATAGGGAGCAACCTTTGTCTTAAGGGATTTGATATTTCAGACTTCTCGTTCTGGGTTTGCAAAGGTTTGTGTGTTTGTCCGGATTCAGCGAGCAAATTTACAGCAATTTAACGTAGCTGTCAAGTCTAAGGTTTCAATCGGCAAAAAATAAGTAAGAAGTTACGGAGATCATCAGAGCCCGATTCGGTATTGTTAAGGAACGCCTACCTTTTATTTGGCCAAAGCATGGGAATAAAGAAAAATATCGCCCGTAAATGAAAAAAAGAGTTTAATTTGGAAAAATCATTTTTTTATTTTTTATTGTGCGGGGCACAGGACGCTTTAGAAAATATCTTCTTTCGCCACTTCGCTCCTTATATCTAACAAAAAGATTATCAAAACAATAGACTAAGGTATGGAAAGAGTGCAAATTGATCTGGAATTCCTTTTTCGGGCCTCTCCTACCATTCTATATAAATTCCTAACCACTCCTTCCACCCTCATCCGCTGGTTCTGTGATGACGTAGATATTCAGGGTGATACGTATACTTTTGTCTGGAGCGGTAGTGAAGAAGTCGCCGAACTAGTCGACGACATCGAAGACGAACGTGTTCGCTTTGTATGGGATGAAGCTGACGAGAACGAATACCTGGAATTTTGCCTTGGCAAGTCTCCCGTTACCGGTGAGACGATCCTCTCCATTACCGAATGGTGTGACTCCGACGAAGTGGAAGATCAAAAGCACTATTGGACAAAACTCATGGATGATCTTCGTAAGGAAACGGGTGGGTAGATCGGAAATCCACTGATGGTAGAACAGATACTCAATTGTCTCCCTGAAAGATACTTTGAATGCTGTATTGTTCCATTGCTTCATTGTTACATTGACATTATAGCAATGGAACAATGAAACAATGCGACAATAAATTTCTCCCCTGCGACTTACGGCTCCAATGACTAACAACCAATGACCATATACTTCGGACTCGCCCTCGACGAAAGTGCTTATCCCCTTCCCACCAAAACGACCGGCAATGTTCATCACCTCGGTCCTAACGGTCTGTTACACACGCTGGAATCACAACTGGGGCTGATCGGTCACAGTAATAATATCGACTACCTGCGCACCGCCCAGTACCGGCAGGCACTGAGTCATTTCCTCGCGGATCATCCGGATAGCTTTTTTGCAGCTTCTTTTGCCGCCGACCAGATGGCCACGGCCGCCGAGTTACTTTCCCGCCGGGATGAATTGCTGCTGGCCGGCTGGGATTTCCAATCCGGGCCGAGCGTACCCGATCGACTGGCCTGTCTGGCCGACATTGAGAACAAGCTGCAGGAAGGCCTCCCCGTCCGACTGACCATGGGTATGGCCGATCGGTGGAAGGCCGTTTTTCACCATCTGACCACCCGCAAACACCCGGTAAAGAAAATACGGCTGGTGGAGCCCTGGTCCTATCTGCCCCCACATCTGCAAACGCTCTTTGATCTGTTCCGCGATCAGGGAGTTGTGATCGATCAGATCGACCTGCCGGCTACTTCATCCCACACCGACCTGGGACATTTTCAACAAGCTATTTCCGGAACGGCCCAAAACAAGAAAACTACGGCGGCCGATGGATCTCTGCTGATCCTTAAGGGCCAGAACGAGTCCAGCCTGGCAGCCTGGATCGCGGCCTGTTTCCGACTGAATAAAGAGCTGCGGCCGCTCTGCCTGATCGGCGATAAAAGCCGTCTGCTGGATGACTACCTCACTCTGGAAGGGCTTCCGGGCCTGGGCCTGCCGGCCGCATCTCTGGCCCGCCCTACCCTGCAGGTACTTAAACTGGTAACGGTTTTTCTCTGGGATCCCATCGATCCCTATAAGATCATGGAATTTGTCTCGCTGGCGGTAAAGCCGCTGGAGGATGAACTGGCTCATCGCATAGCCATCCATATGGCACAGACACCCGGACTGCAGGGCGAAGGCTGGTACATCATGCTCAATCGCTACTTTGAGGAACTGGAAACCCAGGCCGTCCGCGACAAAAGTCTGCAACCGGCCAGTGTGCGCCGGCAATATCGCTTCTGGTTTGAGCGGCAGCGTTATGACCGCGCCGCCAGCGTACCCAAGGGCGAAGTGATCGAGATCTTTGCCTATCTGCAACGCTGGGCCATGCAGGTGTACGATGATAAAGGAGCTAACAATCCGTCATTCATTGTGCTGGCCGAGCAGGCCAAGCGCGTAGTGGAATTGTTACAAACCCTGCCCGAAGAGCAATTGGAGCACCTGGAGCTGGAACGCATCGTACGCACCATCTACGAACCGGCGCCCGTGCAGTTCCGTCAGACGGAGGTGGGATATCTGCCTTTCATCCTGCGGCCGGCGGCCATGACCGGCCCTACCGAACGCCTGTTGTGGTGGAATTTCTCCCAGCAGGAACCCGAGCATTTCTTCTCTCGCTGGTATGAACACGAAAGACAATGGCTGGCCGACCGAAAAGTCTGCCCCGAACATCCGCAGGAAGAGAACGCACGGCTAATCTGGCAACGCAAGCTCCCCATATTGCAAACACTGGATCAACTGATCCTGATCGTTCCGTCCTTTACACAAGGTAAGGCTACCGAACCGCACCCTTTAATGGGGCCGTTGGAAGCCGCATTTTCCGACCTCAAAGCTGTTACGTTCGATCTGGAAAGTGGACAGGGCGAGGAAGTATTTGCCTCCATTTTTGAGTTGCCGGTCTTCCGCAAAATGCCGGTCCGCCAGTTGGGCCGCCCCAAGCCATTCCTCGAAGTAAAAGCAGCATCCATTGCCGGCGAACGGGAAACGGAAACGCTGAGCAGCCTGGAAGACCTGTTTTACTATCCCTATCAGTGGGTACTCAAACACAAGATATTGCTGCGCAAAAGTCCTATCCTCAGCGTAGTGCCCGACCGCACCTTGATGGGCAACCTGGCACATCGCTTTTTCCAGCGTCTGCTCAATCAGGAGCGGGAGCAATGGGATCAGGCGAGTGTCTACCAGTGGATCGAAGGCGAGTCCCGTCGCCTGATGCGGCAGGAAGGAGCCGGTCTACTCCTGTACGGCCGCGAACCGGAACGACTGGCTTTTGTCAATCAGGTGAAATACGCCGCATGGAGCCTGATCAATCTGATCCAGAAAAACGGCTGGAAGGTGAAGGGCACCGAGCAGGAACTACAGGGTAAATTCCTGGACATTCCCGTACGCGGCCGTGCCGACCTGGTGCTGGAACGCGAAGGCGAGCAGGCCGTCATCGACCTGAAATGGCGCGGCAGCAGCCGGCGTGAACGCAATATTCGCAACGAAGAGGACTTGCAACTGGTGCTCTACTCCCGCCTTTTAACCGAAGCCAATGATTGGGCGCATACGGCCTATTTCGTGATGGAGGACGGCAAGATGATCAGTCGTAATGAGCTGGCCTTTCAGGGCATCACCGCCGTCAGTCCGGATCTGGATCACTGCGAGGTCAATGAACGGATCATGGAAAAAATGGAAGCGACCTACCAATGGCGCATGGAGCAGATCCGGGCCGGCCGGATCGAGATCCGCTGCGAGCAGACGGCCGATGCACTCGATGAATTCTACGGCGCCGAATTACTGGATCTGCTGGAGATGCGCACCGGCAATGCACCTTTTGATGATTATGGGACGTTGATAAATTTGGTGGAGTGAAGGGCGTGATTTATAAGGTTTGGTAAACTTGAGATCTCATATGAAAACAGGTTAGATGAAAGAACTTGATTTTAATAGCAACGGATACTTGAGCCCATACCATCCTATTGACAGTAACACTGATTCATTAGAACACTATTTTGTCGCAAATTTTCCAAATAGCAGAACAAGGAAGAAGCTTTTTCAAAATTATCAACAGTACACGAGTCGTTTTTCCCAAGAGATATATCCATACTTTGAACAATGGATCGACGGCAGCTTTGTCAGTCTAAAAGAAAACCCAAACGATATCGATATTGTTACATTTCTCGATTATAAAATATTCAATTTACGTGCTTACAAGCTCGATGATTTTTTGAGCTTTAGTCTTGAAAGTGAAGGAATTGATGCCTATATTGTACCTATCTACCCTGAAAATCACCCTTTTTATTCAAAGGGAAGACAGCTAAAAACTCAATGGTTAGATCGGTTTAGTAGTACAAAAGCTGATATTTTTGATAATATTCACCCAAAAGGATTTCTAAGCATAAATTTCTCAGGAGAACAATGAACGATCCAGAAAATAAACATAAGATAAAAGTAAAAGCGATGGAACGCCTTCTAACATTGATAGACGGCGTAAACGAAGATATCAAGGCTAGTCAGGCCATTGGGAATGATCTCCTGATCAAACAATATCATCACCTTAAGAAAGATTATACATCACAGCTTTTGGAACTACTGAAGAATTATCAATTGCCCATCCATTTGGATGAGGCGGCCTAAATGGCCGGACTTAATCATCATCATCCTCAACAAACAACTGCTGCAACGTCTTTTCCCCTTTCCGAAACGCCCCCAATTCCCGCCGTATCATCTTCAAAGCTGCCATCGAATCCCAGGAAAGTTCCTTTTCGATCTCTCCGAAAACGAAAGGGAGCTTTAGTTTGAACTTCCATTTACCATCCGGCTGGTGGGGTAATTTCGTTTTCGTTTCCTGCCACTTTTGTACGATCTCTGCGCTGGTGGGTAATTGGGCCATATAGCGATCCAGGCTTTCTTCCAGGATGGTGTTGATGCGTTCCAAATCGGTTTCCCGACCGGCAGTCTCATCTA
>JAGQXH010000553.1 GCA_020436695.1 Lewinella sp.
TGGTCTAACTCTTCCAGCGACTCCCAGGGAAGAGGAGGTGTTGCTGTCCAGTCAGCCCGGAATTTGATATAGCCTTCTTCGGGGATATTTCCGGCTTTCTGATCATCAACATAAAAAAACTCCATGGTGTAAGCTGCATATTCCGGCTTTGTAATGCCTTCAGCGTAAGGGATATTTTCCGGCTGGGTATACTTTCTCAGGTAGGCCTGATTGATCTGAGCTGTTAGCTGCGGATCATCTTCTGGTTGTCGTCCTCTTACACAAATAACCCGATCTCCGTATTTTATCTCGCCTTCACCTGTTTCCTGAAAGGCGGTGAACCAACTTCTTGCACTCTTATTCCAGCTACGGGCAAATACCCTGCCTTCTACAGTTACCATCCAGATATCCAGAAAAGAGGGGCGTTGCCGGCCACCTTTGATGCCGGTCAGGGTGTGTTTTTGTAGGTGTTGATAGAATGAAGAGGGAAAGCTCATAGGGCGGCTAATGGTATTTGTAGATGTGATTTGAAAACCTGTTTTTCGATTCACTAATATTCCCGATATTAGTAATAAATTCGTGATCTATCGACAACCAATTTTATCGGTAGACTTCTTTGGGTGAGAAAATCCCAATTCATTAACGCTTTCCCCCGGCTGGAAGATCAATGGTCCGTCAATTAAATAATCCTATTTAATCAAACCTGTACCTCTAAACCCATGATTTGGCTTCGCTCACTGTTCATTATTCTAAGTTGCTTTTATTGCCTTATTGCCTCCGGACAGCCTGCACTCATCGACAGCCTACGTCAATTATTGGAACAAAGTCCCCAAAAGGACGAACGATACATCCGTAGGAGCCTGGAACTGGCTGAAGAACTTAATGATTCCGATCCTGCCTCTGCCGGGCGACTGGCTGAAGATGCCTTGGGGCTCTCCCGGACACTGGATTTCTCTTATGGTATTGCCGCAGCAACCTACCGGCTGGCTCGTACGCAATACGAACAATCTGACTATGAAGGATCAGAACCCAATATAAAATCCGCTCTGAAAATGGCCCAGGAAGGTGGCTATGATACCTTGCTGGTAGATATCTATAATTTGCAGGGATCGTGGTATAATAAGCAGTCGCGGAATGAAGAAGCCGTGAAGGCTTATATTAAAATGCAGGACCTCGCCCGGCAAATAGGTCTGCGTCGGGAGCTAATGGCCGCTCAGAATAATATTGCCAATGTGTATTATTATCAGGGGCTGAACAAAGAAGCGAAGGCTGCATATCTGGCCGTTTTGAAGACCGCTGAAGAGCTGGAAGATAAAATCGCTCAGGC
Source organism: Lewinella sp. (assembly GCA_020436695.1). Taxonomy (GTDB): domain Bacteria; phylum Bacteroidota; class Bacteroidia; order Chitinophagales; family Saprospiraceae; genus Flavilitoribacter. The sequence continues at coordinate 1,307 of JAGQXH010000553.1, forward strand.
CATCGTTTATACCAATTTATCCGACCTCACTTCTGATAGTGCGGAATGTTTTGCTAACCTGGAGAAAGCACTCACCATTTTTAAAAGCAGTCGGATGGAAAGCGGCATCGGGCATGTGCATATGACGATGGGGGATAATTATTCCAAATACGATGATCCTGAACGGGCCCTCATTCACTATGATTCCGCCGCAACAGTTTTTGAAAAGACCGGCTTTGAACTGGGTCTCATCAATATTTATGTCGGTATGGGGACGGCTTACAATAAGATCGGCCGCCACCAGGAAGCCCTGGATGTGTTGAATAAAGCCCGGCCACCGCTATTGAGATCCGGAAATAAAGAAATTCTTACTGATTGCTATAAGCAACTCTCTCTGGCCTACAAGTCGACCGGTAATTACCAACAGGCGCTGATCTCCTATGAGGAAATGATCGCTGCGCGGGATAGTCTCTTCAATACGGAAGTTTCCACGCAGATCGCCGAGTTGAATACCAAATACCAGACCGAACAAAAGGAGGCGACACTGGCCCGGCAGGAACTTGAGATCGCCAGGCAGGCTAACCTCCGCAATAAGATACTCATTGGGGCAGTAGCATTATTGCTATTGCTGCTGGGAATATTCCAGTACTGGCGCACCCGGCAGAAAATAGCACAGAAGGAGGCCGAACTGTCCGCCCAGTTGGAACATGCGGAAGCCGAAAAATTGCGTGAAATGGATAGGCTGAAATCCAATTTTTTTGCCAATATCAGCCATGAATTTCGCACTCCGCTGACGCTTATTTTAAGTCCTGTCAGGCAATTGCGAGCCGGCCAACTTAAGGGCGACCTGCAAAAATACTATGGTATCATGGAGCGTAACGGCCAGCGACTGATGTCTCTGGTCAATCAGCTGCTCGACCTTTCCAAACTGGAAAGTGGTAAAATGGAATTACAGATCTCTGAAGTCGATCTGGCCAGATTTGTCCGCGTGATCGCTAATTCCTTTGAGAGCCTGGCTATGCGGAAACAAATCCAATACGAAGTTGCCGTAACCGAAGCGGTTATTCCCGCATTCTTTGATCAGGATAAGCTGGAGAAAATACTCACCAATCTGCTGTCTAATGCATTTAAGTTTACGCCTGAAGAAGGAAGGGTACGCATTGAAATGAACGTGACCGGTCATTCAGATACCCATTCTATCGCCCATATACAGATTGCGGATAGTGGTATTGGGATAGCTCCCGAACATTTGCCCCACATTTTCGACCGTTTTACCCACGCCGCAGGCTACAACGAGCTGCAGGCCGGGAGTGGGATTGGTCTGGCACTTACCAGAGAACTCGTTGAATTACACGGAGGCAGGCTGGAGGTAGAAAGCCAGCTAGAAAAAGGGTCGATCTTTACAGCTACCGTGGCGGTAGGAAAAGCAGATCACAGCGATATCTCCATACAAAGTACACCCGATAAAATCCTGCCGGCGCCGGCTGACTTGACGCGCGACCATACTTTGGTGATCCCTTCGATCCCTATGCCTGCCGCTTTCCCGGAACGTGACGCTGAAAAAACAGAAAAGCCCCTTTTGCTGATCGTGGAAGATAATGAAGATCTGCGAAATTATATTCTCGAACAGTTTGCCGGAAAGTATCGGACCCTGGCGGCAGCCAACGGTAAAATAGGATTGGAAATAGCTTTCGAAAAGATCCCCGATCTGATCCTGACGGATCTGATGATGCCGGAATTGGACGGTATTGATTTGTGTGCTGCCCTTAAAAAAGACGAAAAGACCAGCCATATACCCGTGATCATGTTAACGGCTAAAGCCGAGCGGGAAGATAAACTCCAGGGGCTGGAAACAGGTGCCGATGATTATCTGGTAAAACCTTTTGACGCAGAGGAGCTTCAGCTTAAGGTTCGCAACTTTATCGAGCAACAGCGCCGGTATCGGGAACAATTGTCCGGCCGGCCCTTTTCCTTTCATCCGGACTCGGTGGAAGTCTCATCGATGGATGAGCAGTTCCTGGAGCGCGTAAAAGCCGGCATAGAAGCACATTTGGACGATGAGACGTTTAGCGTGGTGGAATTGGGTAAATTTGTCGGAATGAGCCGCAGCCAGCTACACCGTAAATTAAAAGCGATTGTTGGCCAGGGGCCTAATGAGATCATTCGGGAAATGCGATTGCTCCGTGCCAGGGATTTGCTCGAACGGGGAGCAGGCACGGCCTCGGAGATAGCCTTTACCGTAGGATTTAATTCACTGGCTTATTTTTCCAGGTGTTTTCGGCAGCGATTCGGGATACCGCCGAGTGAGGTTACAGGGGATGCATAAAATGGAAAGTCAGCCAGTGACCAGTCTATAAAACTTGGATTGATCTTAATACGGCTCATTGACTGATGACCGACTGACTTAGAGAATATGCTTACCTACTACCATCAGCGTACTACCCAGATCAGATGATCCTTGTCTCCATCTACGAGGTTTTCCGTTACACTACCCGCAAAGAAGCGTTGGATGGCACCGTGTCCGTGCGCGCCCAACACAAGCAGATCCGTGCCGGTTTCATGAGCGGTGGAGCGTATCGTATCGCCCAGATTAGCATCCCAGCTTTCGACAAAGAGCGGTTCAAGACGGTCGCGGTCCAGATGGTATTGATCCAGGAAGTGCTCATAACGTTCTTTGGAGATCTCCAGCACGGATTTTCCGGCCAGATTGTAGATGTCCATTTCTCCAATGCGGCTGATGGGGGGAATGTCTAAAATATTCAGACAGGTAACAGCTTGAGTCAAGCCCAAATGATCAGCCAGGAAGAGTGCTTTTTCCACCGCTCTTGCGGAATCATCGGAAAAATCAATGGCTACCATGATCCTTTCAATCGTGGAAGAACGTCCTTCCGGTACGAAAAGTACATCGCTCTTTACTTTCCGCGCGATCTTTTGGGCCGTTATGCCGCTTTGGGAAGAGTGTTCCCGCCGACCCAGGATCAGCAGGTCGGCATCCATTTCTTCGGTAAGTCGGACCATTGAGTTATAGGGCTGTCCTTCCCGAATGGCAACGCCTACCTCCGCCTGTTTACAACATTTTTTGAGAAAATCGGCTTCCCGTTCAATTTTGCTGCGAACCAATTCTACGGCCGGTGCAGCTGGAGTTAAGGGATGACGGGCATCCACCGTAACGGTATCGGCGATCTTCAGAACGGGTATCACATGAATACCCAACACTTTCCTGGCTCCCAGCTTATTGACGAAAAGCGCTGTCACTTGTTGCAGGCTTTTATTTTTCGCCGCACCGTCCAGGGCAACCAATACATTTTTGATGGATTTCATAACGATTGTTTTATAGAAGCATACGAGGATATAGCGATATGGTGAATCACTCACCACATCACTATATCTCCCTCTCACCTCTTCCCGGCCTTACCACAGTAAGTACAATATCACCAGATCACTTCTAAACAAAAGAAGTTTTAAATGCGTGGTTCAGCAGATCAAAAGTGGTGAGAATACCAACTAGCTCTTTTTTATTGTTAATTACCGGCAGCGCGTGAAACAGGTTTTCCTGAAACATGTCTACTGCCTTTTCCAGCGGATCATCCTCATGGATGGTAGCTACCTGTTTGGTCATTACATCCCGGGTAAGTAAAGCTCTGAGGGTTGTACGGTTGGAAGTCCGGCTGTTTTCCGTCTGGAAGATGGTAAAAGCGTTCAGGATCTTATGGTAATCGTGCCGGCTGAGCATACCGGCAACTTTGCGGTCGTCTCCAACAATTGGGATATGATGGAAATTCTGGTTGTCAAAGATCGTCGCGGCCTGCTCCATGGTTTCACTCGGATGAAGCGTTACTACCGGACGTGTCATTAAATCTCTTACTTCAGCGTATTTGATCATGGCCGAGGATTTTAGTGGTAAGTAAATCGGATTCTGCTTCCCACTAATTTCTCGATCTCTTCTCAGATACTGAATGACGAGAATCACTCCTTGCAGTGAGCTTGATTACTACTACGCCGGATATTCTACATAATTTCTCGGCGTTTCGTAGAGCCGTACGACCAGATCGAGGCGATCATCCAGTCTTTTGCGCAGCAATTGCCAGATGGTGTAGCAGATATTTTCGGCGGTAGGATTGAGATTTCGAAACTCTTCGGTATCCAGATTGAGGTTCTTATGGTCGAAACGCCGCTCCACTTCTTCGTAAATGATCTGTTTTAATTCTTTCAGATCGATGAGAAAACCGGTCTGCGGATCGGTTTCTCCGATGACTTTAACCTCCAACTCATAGTTATGGCCATGATAGTTCGGGCTGCTGCACAGGCCGAATACGGCTTCGTTCTGCTCCTCACTCCAGTCCGGGCAATGCAGGCGGTGTGCGGCGTTGAAGTGAGCGCGTCTGAAAGCGGCAATTCTCATTGTTTTAGATTTATTATGCGATTGCGTTTTAAGGTGGCAAGCAACTGGTATTGGATACCCAGACTGGCAATAGCAGGATGGCGCTAAAAAGTGAACGATCACCCAAATGCCAGGTATTGGGCACCAGATACCTATTTGCTATTGTCAAACATTCTTCTCCGAAATTAGTTTGCGTACGAACATATGGTAAGTGTTCCAGAAAATAA
>JAGQXH010000554.1 GCA_020436695.1 Lewinella sp.
TTGGTTCTTGAGTCGCTAAAATATCTATGCAATCTTGTCCTGTATATATTCCATAATGAATAATTTCCCAGTCGATATATACGCCTAAAGACATTTCATGAAAATACTTAATATAGGATGAATTATCGATTTTATAAAAAGTAAACCCTAACATTTCATCGGGTATATTACTCCATAATTTTAAGAGATAACTTTCATTAGTATTTCTGTAGGTTAGGTAGTCTTGAAATGTAATTTTAATAGTCCTTTCCTTATTAGGGTAACTTTTTGCAATAACCTTAAGCCCTTGGTTATCGTCAATTAGGGACTCAATAGACATTTCTACCGGATTTTTAATGTCTAAAGACCATTTTATCAAAGAATCATTACTCATAAATTTCATATTAATATCGAATTTCAATTTTTCTTGTAACATCAGGACGTTGAATGTCCATTGTAGACCGAGAAATTGCACCTCTTTTAGTAGAGCTAAACTCTCTAATTGTAACAGTTGTACCATCCTTTAACTTACCTGTCTGAACAAGACCTTTGGGAGTTACAATTTTTTTAACATTGGTTGGTTTAAATGACCAAAAATCTTTCAATGCCTGTTTAAAACCACCACCGCTTTCATACAGAGTTGCTCTTCCCTTTGTAGAAGGTAACTTTTTTAAACCCTTAATCAACGACTTTATTGTATTAGTTTTAAATGCGGGAGAAAAAGCTCTTATATTTAATCCAGCCTTAGGGATAGGTCCATAAAGTAAAAGTGCCTCTTGTATCAAACTACCAGTCTCAAAAAGTGCTTCAGTCAAACGAGAATTATCTTTGAACTCTTGAGGCACTGCCATATGTTGAATCTGACGAGTGTAGGCTTCTTCATAGTCACCCGTAGCTTTCGAAACGGTTGCTACAACTTCATTTTGGTAATGTACAATATAATTATCTTCTCCTTCATGAATATAATACTCTCCTAGGTTTTCGTATCCATCTAAGTCCTTACTACCTTTTTGCCAATGCACCTCACCAGTTTCAGTGCTTCTATACCAGTTCATCCCATCTGGATCTATATTGGCAACTGGATTATTAGAAACATAATGATATGTCGACAAAGCTAAATTATTATCTAACTCTGCTAACGGATCCACTGCATTCCACCTCCCAATACTCGGATCATACCATCTAGCCCCATAATCCAACCAATTCAATCTTAGGTCTTGGTTTAATTCCTTACCGTTATACGTATACTTACTCTCCCGCCCCGGATTATCCATCCAACTGCCCTTCATCTGCATTCCAAAAGGATAGTAGTGGTTCTCCTGCAACACTTCGGTCGTTTCCGGATCATCCGACATATCCACTACGCCGTTACCATTTTTATCAGAGAACATCAGCCGGGTATTGCCCAAATGGTCTGTCAGGCTATACTCATAACGACTGCTGCCGTCCTCAAAGTATACCCGTCCTTCGGAGTGGTAGATGGCCTCCATGACACCGCCTCGATATTCAATACCTCCGACGTAGTCCTGGGTAGAAATGGTTACCGCGCCGTCTTTTACGGTTTTGCGCAGTTTCATCCCGCCTGCATCGTAGGTGAGTTCCAGTACCTTGCAATCAGCATCTTCTATTCGTTGCGGTAGGTTCAGGTAGTTGTAGGTAATGGTTAGCTCCTTTGAAGGATCATAGGTCAAATTACCGTTGAGGTCATAGGTATAGTCTGCGCCGGTAGCAGTTATGGTATAAGGCTTGTACCCTTCCAGTCCCGAGGTGCCACTTGCGCTGTCATCCACATCTTTCAGCCGATTGGAGTTAGCCTCGTAGCTGTAGGTCAGTTGATCTATCTGGCCTATTTGCCAACAGCTACCATCCCAATATTGACCTTGTCTGGTGATGGTTTCGATATTGCCTCGTGCATCTGCATACGTAAGGTCCACCCCAAAACGATTTGAAGTTGATTTTACGTCTCCATCCGTAATGTCGTAGTAGTTAGCTTCGGATAATCGGTCCAGAAAGTCGTACTTAAAACCATACGCTTGGCGCTCTCTGCCCCGGATTCTCCATATGATTTGAGCAATATTGCCATTACGCTGGCTCGTATGATCGATGCCTGTTTCGTTTTGATCGTAGTTCAGATCCAGATAAAATAGATCGTTATCATCTGGTGTGCTGCTGGCGGGCCCAGGATTGGGAAGGGTAGCAGTACAGCCCGGTAAGGCGATATTGGTCCCCCCGAGATTTATCTCGTTAATGCGATCTAAAAATCCATTGTCTAAATAGTAGTAGTCTACGCTTTGTAAAAAGGAAGTCCCTACTTTACCCAAGTTCTTCTCCCTGATCTGATCTTTTGGGGTGTATTTTAGTTCGCTAATTTGAACCTTTGTTCCACCGTCGATCTGATGATAGGCTGCCAGCAGTCTACCTGAATGATCAAAATGACTTTCTTCGAGAATGCTTGTAGTAGTGCCACCGGGGAGGGAATGCACGCGGTTACTACTTAAAAGATTATCTGCATAATCATAAGCGTATTGAATTGTTTCGGATTGTAAATTACCAATGTTCAGATGGTGATTGGCTTCAGTTTTAGATACTCTTCCATGGGCGTCGTAAAAGGTCAGATTCTTTAACCAGTCATTGGTGCCCAGGATTAGGGTCTCCGAACGACGAACTTTACCTTTATAAATAGCCGGGGCTCCTTCGACAAAGTCACATCCATCATAGCACGTTTTAGTCAAAATGGTACTGAATTCGCTCTCGATATTTCCGTCACTTCTCGAACCGCCTACAAAACCGGAAGTGATGGCTCGACCATAAAGGTCATATTGGGTATGCAGCCAGTTACCCGCATCTGCCATGTTTGCGTCCTGAAGATAAGTTGCCAGATCTCTTTCGTCGTACAGATAATGAGTGGCCCCTTGACCCGGAATCTTTTTATAGATCAGGTTGTTCCGACCGTCATATAGATAGTTGTAAATTAGATTTTCGTCATTTATAGTTGCTTGTGGAGGAATTATTGTCCGCACGCGGTCCTTATCATCATAGATCTGGTAGGTTTTTGCAAAACTAGAAAAGGAAACTGTCGTTTGTTCATTTAATACAACGCGATCTCTTCTATCGGTGTAAGTGAAGGATCGGTTACCATTGGGATCCTGTATTTCAACCCGATTTAAATCGCCGATACCATAAGAATCGCCTCCCGGAACAGTGATAGCTGCGGTATTTTTTCCATAGGTGGTTTTTGTCTGATACCAATCCGGTGGAGTGATGCCGGTTTGTCTCCCTAGCGGGGTGGGTTCATATTCGGTTAGTGTAAAAGGATAGTTTTCTTCCGAAGTGAGATCCCGGTTATCAAAGGCTCCGCTACTACCGCTTCCTTCAAATACTTCATAAGTTTTAAATACTCGTCCCTGAGGATCGAATGCCTGTACTGCTACTACATCATTCCCGGCTTCTGAATAACCTTGCTCAACTGTTTGAATCAGCCGGCCAAGACCGTCAAAGTATTGATTGGTCGTCCGGTTACTTAGTGCACTATTGGCACCCGAACTTACGTACTCGGTAGCTGAACTGATATAGTTATGAGTACCAGGTGTGGTTTTATAGTGGTAGCCGAAATTGGTAGTTACGTTTCCGGCTTTGGCCGAAATGGTCTTCAATCGAAGTGCCGGGTCAAAATCATATTCGATAAATTGTCCATCTACATCCGTAATTCGGTCTATCAATCTCGTCCCGCTGTGATACGAGTAAGCCCAGACGAAATGTTCTGACACAGGGGCCGTTTCCGAAGGTTTAAAGCGCCGCTCGGTGATCAACTTATTACTGGCGTCCCAGCTTAAGACTTCTGGCCCCCAACCCCTTTGTAAAACTTGTTTCGGTTTTCCTACGATCATATCGTAAGTTTCAATAGTGGCATCGAGCGTCCAGTTATCGTCAGATTTAACTCCGCTCTCATCCCAACTGATTTCATGACCGAAGATCTTATATAAGTAGGGTGCTGTATTATTGGCCGTTGTGGGATTTCCACTTCCATCGAAAAAGGTGAATTGGTGATGACTTCCACCGGTAATTTGCCAACTGCCTCCGATCTCAACCTCTTTTACGACCTCAATGGGCGTAGAGATCATATTTCTATCCACCATCTCCTGATACACACTTGCATCTACGGTGATACCGATCTCTGTATCTGAAAATTCACCGGTGTCGAATGGATATAAGTATCGGGTGCGGAATTTTTTATTCTGGGAATAGATCATTTCTTCCTCTACGGGCATCAAATGATTATTAAATGAATCATACCCGAAGTTCGTAGTGGTTTCTACACCATCCAGGCTGACTTGGGTAGAGGTCAATCGATGAAAGCCGGTGTTGTTTCGATAAACAGAATTCGAATATTCAATATCATCGAAAGCGGTATTGTTCAGGGCATCTGAGATGGTGCCGGTTAAGACATAGGGGGCAACCTTCAAATTGTAATTATCTACATAGTCCGGGATGTCATTAGAGGAGTTGGTGGTCTGCGAAACCACCTCCAGGGTATTTTCTTTACGTACTTTGGAGGTTATCAATTTGCCGGCTCTAAGCTGGACCGGTTCCGGAGCAAAAGGATATGCTGGAGTAGGACCGGGCTGACTTGTGATAGGCGGCTTGAAAGTATATTCCTTATCTCCGCTTCCATGTAGTTTTTCTACCACTCTTTCGTAGTAGATGTGATACCCGTCGAAAGTGCTCAATGGAATGATACTGTTCTCATTGAAATTCAAAGCGTAAAAAGGGAAAGGGAAACCTTGCTGGGTGAGATATGCAGTTTTAGTGAACTTATAACCGTATTCCGGTTCGCGGTATAAAAAACCACTGGATGCCTGACTGCCATCTGCGTCTAAATATTGATAGGATCTCAATACATTGTTCATGGGATCAATACCGTCGTGCTGAACTACCTCTTTGATACGCAAACCGCCTACTTTACGATTTGTGATCGTTTCGTTATATTCTCGGTAGACGCGAAACTCAACGGTAAGGTTATTTTCGATAGCTGTTTTTTCCGGAATGACGAAAATGTAATCGGTTCCGTTTTGTAGGCCTGGAAAGATATTAAAAAGATCGAATGACTCGAAATATTCGTCATTATCCGGATCGCTGTCGTCATAACTCAGGTATTCGTTGAGTTGATAGGAACTGATGTAAGTCGCGGTGCCAAGCGACGTACCTGCATACAACTCAATTGTAGCGGTGAAATTCCCCTGACTGGGGCAACCGGCGCTTACTCCTCCCGGATGTAGTTCAATTTCGTAAGTATAATCATCCGACAAATTGAATGTCGTAGGTGTCGAGGGTATATCCTGCTGTAGGCAAGGATTGGTAATGTTGACTTTATTCTCCCGGATCAGATTAGTAGATGGATCGTGATAAGAATTGGCTTCAAAATCAAATTGGGTATATCCGCTGGTCGGATAGTTGATCTTGGTCAATACTCCTTTTTTCATTGCGGTTTCATCGGTTTCCCGGTCAGCGTGCCCCAGGGTTACATCTGCGTAGTTCGGATTGACCGTTAGTGTGGTAGGAGGAATGTTTACCTGATGATCCGGATTCGCATTTTCGGCTTCTTTCCCATTGTAGAATCCCCAGTGATCCACGGCTAAACTCAAAAGGCTGGGTAGGAAGTCTCCGTTGTATTCAAAGGTATAGGGAGGAATGTCTGACACCTGACCGTTACAGCTGGATTCCTGTAAACTTAAAAGTCGTAATCGCTTTTCGTAATACTGTTGAGTACCTGGTGTCGCTTCAAAATAGTCGTAGCTGAAACTGAATTGCTTACAGAGGGTAGGCTGCCCTGCAAAAATTTGTATGTTTTCTAACCGTTTGGCGTTTTCGCCGCTGATCGGTTCGGTGTCTTCCCGATCGATGC
>JAGQXH010000555.1 GCA_020436695.1 Lewinella sp.
GGACCAAGGGAGTGACCTGGGTATGTGAAGGCGATCCGGAATACGGAATCGAGAAGAATGACAAGAAAGATCGCGGAACGGAGGTGATCCTCTATATCAATGAGGAGAATGAGGAGTTCCTGGAAGAAGGCCGTATCGAGGGGCTATTGCAGAAATACTGCAAATTCCTGCCGACGCCCATTAAATTCGGTACCCGTACCGAGACTATTACGGAAGGAGAAGGAGATGAACAGACGACCACAGAAGTCGAGGTAGATAATATCATCAATAATACTCACCCGATCTGGAAGAAACAGCCGGCTGATCTTACCGACGAAGATTACCGCTCTTTCTATTCTGATCTGTATCCCTACAGTACACCCCCGATGTTCTGGATCCACCTGAATATCGACTATCCGTTCAATCTGACGGGTATTTTGTATTTCCCGAAGATCGGTAACTCCATTGAGGTCCAGAAGAACAAGATCCAGCTGTACAGCAATCAGGTGTACGTGACCGATGATGTAAAAGAGATCGTTCCCGAATTCCTAACCCTCCTGCACGGGGTGATTGACTCTCCTGATATTCCGTTGAACGTATCCCGGAGTTACCTGCAGGCCGATCAGAACGTGAAGAAGATCACGGGTTACATTACCCGTAAAGTGGCGGATAAACTGAACGAGCTGTTTAAGAACGACCGCAAGGGATACGAAGAAAAATGGGCTGATCTTGGCGTATTCATCAAATACGGTATGATCTCCGATGAAAAGTTCAACGATAAAGCGCAGAAATTCGTATTGCTGAAAAACGTGGATGGTGAGTTCTTTACACTGGATGAATATCGCGATAAAGTAAAAGATGCTCAAACGGACAAGAATGACCGGGTGGTGTACATTTACACCAACAATGCCAAAGAGCACGACAGTCTGATCCAGTCCGCAAAGAACCGTGGCTATGATGTGCTGGAAATGGATAACATCATCGATAACCACTTCGTACAGCATCTGGAGCATAAACTGGATAAGATCACTTTTGTACGGGTGGACTCCGAAACGGTTGACCAACTGGTACAAAAGGATGAGACGGTTGAATCCGTGATGAGCGAGGATGAGCAGAACAAGGTGAAAGAGGTATTCGAAGGGATCACGGGAGGAGCCGGGCCGATGGGAGCGAGTGTGGTAATGAAACCGATGTCACCGGAAGATCAGCCGGTAACCATCACCCGTCCCGAATTTATGCGCCGGATGAAAGAAATGCAGGCCATGCAGGGCCTGGGTATGGATGCCTTCCCGGACAGTTTTAATGTAGTGGTCAATACCAACCACCCATTGATTGCCGGCAAACTGGCCGCTGCCGGCGACGCTGAAGATCAGAAAGAACTGGCACAGTATCTCTACAATTTGGCCCGCCTAAATCACAATATGCTGAAGGGAGCCGAGTTGACAAAGTTCATTAACAAGAGCCTGGATTTTCTGAAGTAAGACATAATACGGTTGGCGGTAGCTAGCTGTCGTCAACCGTTCTCTGTTTTCCGGTCATTGTAAAAACTCCTTCCCACAAACCAAAAGAGCGTTCCCACCGCCATTACCCGGTAGTGATCCTCCAGACGGATCTGGCCGGTGAAGACCAGGATACTGGGTAGTATGGTGAGTAGCAGGCCGCTTACCGCCAGGACGAGCCAGAGTGTTTTCATTTCTCGAATTTTTTATGGATCAGGAATCAGATCGCTACCTTTAATATAGATGCTCGGCCAAAAATTTCCAAGCTGTCAGTCCGATTTATCCTCCCGGTCAATCGGCTTATTTTGCCCGGCAAGCGTTAGCGCCGGATCTATCCGGGAAGGATCTCCCAAGATTAAACTGGCCAGCCAGCCACAAATAAAGCAGGATAATACGCCGGTAGCCGAATAAAGCATCAGATGCACGGGGGCGTAGTAACCCACCAGGATCTGTACGACAATACTACACGATAATCCTACCAGAGCGCCCGTACCGGTTGCCCGTCTTGATAGGATGCCCAGCAGAAATACACCACCCAGCCCGCCAATGATAAGGCCCAGTACTTTTTGAAATTCATCCCAGAGCGACTTAATATCCCAGGTCGCCATCAGAAGCGCAAAACCTGTTCCGGCCAGGCCTGTGATCAGGGTGGCGCTGCGAGCTATCTTTAGCGGGCCGACGGTCGATGTCCAGCCGAAGCGGAAATGGAAATCCGTGGAATAAGCTGTTGCCGCCGAATTCATACTACTGGAAATACTGCTCATGGCGGCCGCAAAGATGCCGGCAACCAGCAACCCGGATATGCCCGTCGGTAACTGCGATACAATGTACCAGGGAAAAATGGCGTCATTGTTTTCAAAAGTTGGATCCAGTTCAGCCGGATAAGCTTTAAAAAAAGCGTAGAGCGCCGTCCCCAAAAAAAAGAAAATAAGCGTGGCCGGGATGGAAAGCAGGGCATTGGTCCATACGCTCTGATTGGCCGACTTGATGGATCTGGTGGTCAGATAGCGCTGTACCATGGTCTGGTCGGTGCCGTAGGTCGTAATATTGGCAAACAGACCACCGACCAGCATGACCCAAAATGTAGGCTGTTTCAGACTAAATTCCAGGTCAATGAGATTGAACTTATGATTCTGGATCCCAGTTTGCACAATACTGGAAAAACCGCCCTCTATGTGGGCAATGATCAGGCCCAACGATAACAACGCTCCGCCCAGCAATACAATAACCTGCACGACATCCGTCCAGATCACAGCCTCAATTCCACCCAGTATGGTGTAAAGCAGGCTGATAGCGCCCATAACCCCAATGCAGGCGAAAATGTTAATACCCGTTACCACATTCAGCGCTATGGAAGGCAGGAACAGTACCACTCCCATTCGCCCGATCTGATACAGGATAAATGAAGCACTGCCCAACAGACGTACCGCCAGGTTGAATCGTTGCTCCAGATATTCATAAGCAGTGGTGAGGTTGAGCTTACGATAGAACGGAATGAACAGTAGGATGACCAGTGGAGCGACCAGAAAAATGGTCATATTGAGCGTAAAATAAGACCAGTCGGTAGCAAAAGTCTTGGCGGGAATTGCCATAAAAGTAATGGCACTTAGGGCTGTTCCGAAAATGCTCAATCCGGCTGCCCACCAGGGGATGCGACCACCCCCCTTGAAGTAATCATCCGTATCTTTTTGTCTTTTTGAGAAATAATACCCCATCCAACCCAGAATGCCAAAATAGATGGCGATCACGACAAGATCCCAAAAAGTGAGTCGCTGTCCGGCTGCTTTATTGACAGACAGCTTTAAGATCTTCGGAGTACGAATGCCGGGCCTGATCTCGCCCGAGGGGATGATGATATCTTCACCCCACCTGACGGCAGTAGTGGTCACCTGACCAGTCTCAGGAAGCTCGCCGACAATCGTTGTCTGTCCGGTGGTGGTGCTGTATAGTCGGAGTTTATTGCCGAAACCGGGATGTTCATTGAGGTGGGTTAGCAGATCTGCTTGTGCCTTCGCTAATGCGCCTGGATCACTTTGCCCCGACAGTATTTCTATATTCTTTCTCAATTGGTTTTCCTTCAACATCAGATTGCCGTCGGCGCCGGAGGTAAAGACAATACCGGCCGTACCCAGCGGGAATGCGGTACCGGCCATAAGCGGAAATGCATCTGTCGTTCCGATCTGCTGCCAGGTATTCAGGGACGGATTGTAAACATATCCGTCCTTTAGTATCTCTACTTCCTTTCCCGGCTGCACATTCCTTCCGCTGAAAAGATAGAAGCAGTTGTGTACGCCATTACTCTGACCCGAACCAACGGCAAACGCCCGGGGTGGGCCGGGCCAGCTTTCGAGTTCTTCCCATGTTGCCCCGGAAATATCATTAGGTGACAGATCCAAACGCCAGAATACCTGAGTGGCCGGTCCGCTGATTGTCTCTACGCCGCCGGCCAGATAGAGGAGATTATTTACCTGTGCATAGGCAAAATTAGTCAACGGATGGGGGAGATCGGGGCCGGGGCTGACCCTGACTTCCTCTGTCTCGGGATCATAGCTGATGAAATAGGTGCTTTCGAGTATTTCAGTAGCTGTGTTGCCCCCAAAACAGAACAAACCGTTAGTAGTGGAAATGGCACCTCCATAGCCTGATCTATTCGGGAGGTGTTGCTCCATTCGTTTCCAGTCATAATTTCCATCCTGCTTGTGCGTCAAAACAAAGATCTCATCGTAGTATACTTTTTGACCGCCTTCCCAGGGTAAGGCCTCCGGAAAATTGGCACCTCCGGCCAGTATCAGTGCATCGTGATCGATACCTGTGTACGGACCGGCCAGCCCGGGTTGGATGGAATATCCGGAATTGGGCGGCAGATCGGGAAGATAATCGAACTGGAAATATTGCTGCGCCGATGCCGAAACAGACAGGCCAATTAAAAAAAATAATATGCGCAGGTAACTCATGAAGATCGTTGTTTGTTCTGCTCAGGAAGAGTATGTGACAGAATCGTACTGATAAAGTGAGCTGATAACCCTGAACACTGTATCATACAAATAATGGCCGTCGCTATTCTTTTAGTTCGCTCCCGGATCGCTGTTGACAGAAGCCAGGCTGATCAGCTCGAAAAAGTTCATCTGCTCCAGATCTTGTCTTAGGTTGTTGATCTCAGTAGTATTCAAACTCCTGATAGGTAGTCTGCAGGGACCGCACGGTATGCCTATCAGATTCATGATCGCCTTACCGCAGGCAATACCGCCACGGTATTTGATCAGAATACTTACCAGACGGACAGATAACTGCTGCATCTTTCGTGCCGTATCCAGGTCTCCGGCCAAAAATGCTTCCCGCAGTTTGAGGTATACGGGCTGGAAATAATTATAGGTACTGCCAATGGCTGCCTGTACGCCCAGTACCAGTCCGCATAGAAGTGTTTCGTCAAAGCCATGGAGTATATCATACCTGCCGTTATCCGCCATCAAACACTGATTGAACTCCATCAGATCGTTATGTGTGAATTTTATGCCGTTCAGGTTAGGGATAACGGCTCCGGCCTGCCGGAGAAATTCGGGCATCGACAAGTAAACACCAGACATGGAAGGAATGTGGTAGTAATAAAAAGGTAGCGATGGGCAGGCCTTCGCCACGGCAGAAGTATATGCTACCAGATCTTCGACCGTAGCCGGTTTGTAAAAATTCGGAGCAATACATCCTACGGCGTAAGCACCGATACCCTGTGCGTGGGCAGCCAACTCCTGACTGGTTTTGAGGCTGGAACTCCCCACATGAACAATGATCTTAAAGTCGGGGGCGGCGTATTTTATCCATTCTTCGGCAATGCTTTTCCTTTCGGAAGTAGTGATGGACATGCTTTCACCCGTAGTTCCCAATATGAAAACGCCGTTTGTCCCATTCCGCGTCAGAAAGTCCGCATAGGCCTTTATCGGTTTGAGATTGACGCTACTGTCCTCGTTAAAACAGGTAAAGGGTGCAGCAATAAAGCCATTTAGTTTTTCATGTCTCATTTCGGTAGTTTCATTTGCCGTCATCTGATAATGACATTTTTGGCAATGTGATCGATGGAAAAAACAGGGGAAAATTACACGTTAAGTGTGTTTTGTTCCATTGGTCCGCTAGTTCGGATTAGGCAGTATTTTATTAAAGTCAAAATCGGAAAATAGCAGTTTCGGAGAGAAGGAAACAAAGATCATATCCTCGTAGCCGCGCTGCATTCCATGTTCAAAAAATAGCCCCACCCGGCCGTTAGGTAACCTGGTCAGGCAGGAATAAGCCGACGGCCCGGAAAAGATCAGTTTGGAAGAAGTCCAGGTTTGAGCATTGTCCAGGCTGGCCCGGATGGTCATATGGGTTCTGCCCACCGGTACGGCCGGATTGGAAAATAGTATGAGATCAC
>JAGQXH010000556.1 GCA_020436695.1 Lewinella sp.
CATAACTATTTTTTCTAAAAAAGAAGGGCTAAATATTAATTGGCCTTCACTGTTATTTGGTATGAAGTCTTCCCTTTGGGGAGATGCCGAAGGCAGAGGGGCCCTCATTCCTAAAAACACAGACATGAATCACCCAATTTTTACCATTAGAACTTTTTTGTTTACGCTATTGGCTATCAGCCTCCTGGCATGTAATAAGAATGACGACGACACTTTTACACCTGATTATGCGGCCGTCTTCGAGAACTATGCGGAAATCGTATACGCTTCATATGAAGACAGCTATGCTGCTGCCGAGGCTCTGAAAACCGCAATTGACGATTTTGTAGCCAATCCAACGGCAACCGGCCTCGAAAATGCGAAAACCAGGTGGCTGGAGGCACGAGTACCTTATGGTCAGACGGAGGCGTATCGTTTTTACGGCGGCCCGATCGATGATGAAGACGGACCGGAAGGCCTGATCAATGCCTGGCCGATTGATGAGAATTTCATCGATTATGTAGCGGGCAATGCTACTGCCGGCCTGATCAATGACCCACTTAATTATCCGGAGATCAGCAAGACCGTACTGGAAGACCTGAACGAGAGTATTTCCGAGACCAGTATCTATACTGGTTATCATGCCATTGAATTCCTGCTTTGGGGCCAGGATCTGAGCACAAGCGGACCGGGCGAGCGGCCTTATACCGATTATGTGACCGACGGAAGCGGTACGGCGGCCTATCAGGATCGTCGCGCTTTATACTTGCAGGTAGTCACCGATCTTTTGCTCGATCATCTGGCCTTAGTGCGTGATGAATGGGCAACTGGCGGCGCTTATCGCAGCACCTTCCTGGCAACAGACGAAGATGCTGTACTGGGCTATCTTTTTACCGCATTGGGTGAATTGAGTAAAGGCGAACTGGCCGGCGAGCGCATGTTCGTGGCCGTAGATTCCGAAGATCAGGAAAATGAACACTCCTGCTTCAGCGATAATACGGATGTTGATATTCTGATGAATTTTCAGGGTATCTGGAATGTTTACTATGGTAGTTACACCCGGATTGATGGCAGCACGGTAAACGGCGAAAGCCTGTCATCCGTAGCCGGTCGGATAGACCAAACCAAAGCGGATGCGGTGGACGTTGCCTTTGAGACGGCCGCGGCCGCTATCGATCTGATCCCGGACCCTTTTGATCAGGCCATTCTCAACAACCAGGATGTCATACTGGATGCCGTAGAAGCACTTCGCGATCTGAGTGACCGACTGACCGATGTCGGCTTTGCACTGGGTGCGGAATTTTAACTATTGCGGAAGATGTCAGGCACTTGCCAAGTACCTGACATTTTTTAATTCCCAAAAAATGAAAAGACAACTACTTCTTTTTACCTATCTACTCACATTACTGGCTGCCTGTACTCCAGACGATGTAAGTCTGCAGGCCGAAGAAGGAGAGCAATATGCGGGCGGTGAAAACTTCACCACTTTTGACTTTTCGGAAAATGCCTTCGGCGTACAGGGAAAAAACCTGAGCCGTGAAGATGAAGACTTTTTTGTAGCCGGGAATGCTTTATTCCGTACCAATTGGGTAACCGCTCCGTCATCGGTACAATCGCTGGATGGTCTGGGGCCGATATTTAACGCCATTTCCTGCGGAAGCTGCCATTTTAAGGACGGACGGGCCGCTCCCCCCGAAAGCCCGGATGAGGCGCTGAACGGATTGCTGATCCGTCTGAGTATTCCCGGAAAAGGGCCGGAAGGGCAGCCGGTTGGTGATCTGATCTATGGCGGTCAGCTCCAGGATAAAAGTATTCTTGGAGTGCCGGCGGAAGCTCGTGTACGCATCAATTACGAATATCTACCGGGCACCTATGCCGATGGCGAACCGTATAGCCTTCGCCGTCCGGTATATGAATTCTACGATCAGCAGTATGGCGACTTTGCTCCGGATCTGCAATTCTCTCCACGTATTGGGCAACAACTGCCCGGTATGGGGCTGCTGGAACACATTCCGGAATCTACCATACTGAGTTTTGCTGACGAGAATGACACAAATGAGGACGGCATTTCCGGCAAGCCCAATTATGTATGGGATAAAACCCGGAACGCTACCGTGTTGGGGCGTTTCGGTTGGAAAGCCAATCAGCCTAATCTTATTCAGCAGACGGCAGATGCTTTCAATGGAGATATCGGCATCACTTCTTCACTAAATCCAAGTGATCACCTCACGGCGCAGCAAAGGGCGGCAAATGGTGAAATACCCAATGGAGGTGAGCCCGAATTGACGGACCGGCAATTGGAACGGGTGGTACGTTATCTGAGCACACTGGCCGTGCCGGCCAGAAGGGGAGTGGATGATCCGAAGGTCTTACTGGGCAAGGAATTATTCACCCAAATGAAATGTACTTCCTGTCATATTCCCAAAATGCAAACCGGCTCGGACAGCGATATTGACGCCCTGAATAACCAAATGATCTATCCGTATACCGATCTGTTGCTACACGATATGGGAGAAGGCCTGGCCGATCATCGCCCGGATTTTATGGCAAATGGCCGGGAATGGCGGACGCCGCCGCTCTGGGGCATCGGCATGATCCCTACCGTCAATGGGCATAGCTATTTGCTGCATGACGGGCGGGCCCGTAATCTGGAAGAAGCCATACTCTGGCATGGAGGGGAAGCCGGGGCGGCAAAGACTGCATTCGAAGAACGCTCTGCAGTGGAAAGAGCTGCGGTGATTACCTTTCTGGAAAGTCTGTAAGATGCAGCAATATCGCTACATAGGCCGGACTAAATGGGAAAGCTGGTTGCAAAAACCGGTTCCCATTGCGCCGCTGGTGACTTTCCGGCTGGTATTCGGAGCGGTAATGGTGTTTAGTACCCTGCGATTCTGGTACCTGGGCTGGATCAACGAACATTTCATTGACACCCATTTTACCTTTAAGTTCTTTGGGTTCGAATGGGTACAGTTGTTGCCTCCGGCGGCAATGTACGGTATACACCTGCTGATGCTGGCTGGAGCGCTGGGTATCTGGCTGGGCTGGCACTATCGAATAGCGGCCGCTCTGTTTTTTGTGACCTTCACTTATACCTGGCTGATCGACCTTACTTATTACCTCAACCACTACTATTTTGTAAGTATTGCCGCCTTTCTGATGATCTGGGTGCCGGCCAACGGCCGCTTTTCTCTGGATGGCCGGTTTCGGCCGGAGTTGCTGCGGGAGAATGTACCTCGCTGGACCATTCTGATCTTTAAATGGCAGATCGCCATTGTATACATTTATGCCGGACTGGCTAAGATCAATTATGACTGGCTCATAGCTGCTTTACCGCTTAAGATCTGGGTGCCGGCCAA
This sequence comes from Lewinella sp., assembly GCA_020436695.1. Lineage (GTDB taxonomy): Bacteria > Bacteroidota > Bacteroidia > Chitinophagales > Saprospiraceae > Flavilitoribacter. Next base: position 3,336 of record JAGQXH010000556.1, read on the forward strand.
CGACAAGCTACCGCTGGTTGGACCCATTTTTCGTTGGGAAATCATCCCCTTATTGTTCAGCTGGATCGGTATGCTCTATGATGCTACCATCGTGTTCTGGCTCAGCTGGAAACCTACACGCCTATTGGCTTATCTCAGTGTGATCATTTTTCATGGGCTTACCGGTATGATGTTTCAGATCGGTGTTTTTCCGCTAGTCATGATCGGTGCTACCTGGATCTTTTTTTCGGAAAGGTTTCACGAGCGGCTGTTGCAATGGCTGGAAAGAAAGCTTCCCCTTGTAAAGACTCCTATATTAACCCAAAAGCAATTTAAACATAGCTCCCGCTGGATATACTGTCTACTGGCCCTGCATTTCGCTTTTCAGTTATTGTTCCCCTGGCGATATCTCTTGTACCCGGGCAATCTCTTCTGGACCGAGGAAGGTTATCGCTTTTCCTGGCGGGTGATGCTGATGGAAAAAGCTGGCACCGCTACCTTTTATGTAAAGGACGGCCAGACCGGACGAGAGGGGATGGTCTTTAATGAAGATTTCCTAACAGATCATCAGGAAAAGCAGATGGCCATGCAGCCGGATATGATCCTGCAATACGCCCATTTTCTGAAAGCGTACTACGAACGTGAGGGGGTAACGGATCCCAGTGTGCGGGCCGAGGTCTACGTGACCTTGAATGCCCGACCCAGCCGGTTATTGATCGATCCTCATCTGGATCTTACCACTATTGAGGATGGCTGGCAGCATAAGGAATGGATATTGCCATTTCAAAATTCGAAAGGTGATGAAAATTAATGAAAGGAAAATTGAAAGGCCGCATATCATTCGACGAGTGGTGATCGGTTTGATCACACTATGTTTCGCAATGCCTTTCCTTGGAGCACAGGTGGTACTTTCCGGCCTTGTGCTGGACAAAGCCGATCATTCCCCTCTGATCGGAGCGCATATCAGTTTTCCGGAATTGGACCGACGCACCGTCACCGATATAGATGGTCATTTTTCTCTAGTTAATTTGCCTGAAGGGGATTATCAGTTGGTCATCAGTTATGCCGGGAAGACTACCTATCGTGAAACGATCCAGTTGGTAAAAGGGCAACAGCGTATTCGCATCCAATTGGAGGACGAAGCTCAGTTACTCACACAGGTAAATGTCAGGGCTGACCAGGAAGAAAGCTTCGGACTGGCCCGGCTGCGTGCCGTAGAAGGTGTAGCCATTTACGAAGGTAAAAAAAGTGAGGTAGTAGTATTGAATGATCTGGCTGCTAATCTGGCCGCTAACAATCCCCGTCAGGTATACGGGCGGGTGGCCGGTCTGAATATTTGGGAAAGTGACGGAGCCGGGCTTCAGCTCGGGATTGGCGGCCGGGGTCTTAGTCCTAACCGCACGGCAAATTTCAATACCCGACAGAATGGCTACGACATCAGTGCAGATGCGCTGGGGTATCCGGAAAGTTATTACACTCCACCCACGGAAGCGCTGGATCGCATTCAGGTGGTACGGGGTGCTGCTTCGCTGCAATACGGTACACAGTTTGGAGGAATGCTCAATTTCGTTTTTAAGCGCCCTCCCTCGGATAAAAAGATCAGTCTGGTGAGCCGCCAGACGATAGGTTCCTACGGTTTTCTCGGTACTTACAACCAACTGGCCGGAACGCTGGCCGACGGGCAGTTTTCTTATTTTGCTTACTATCAGTACAAACAGGGGAACGGCTGGCGACCCAATAGTGGATTTGATATGCACAACGCGTTCGCCGCTTTGCAGTGGAAGCCGACGGATCGCTTGGGTTTTGGGCTGGAATTAACCCGCATGCACTATCTGGCACAGCAGGGCGGTGGGCTGACCGATGCACTTTTCGAAAGAGATGCCCGGGCTTCCTATCGGGAGCGCAACTGGTTTCAGGTAGACTGGAATCTGTTGGCCTTTACCCTGGATTACCGCTTAAGCGAGCGTACTCGATTGAACGTACGCAACTTCGGGTTGCTGGCGGGGCGGCAGTCACTGGGAGTTTTGTCACCCATTAATGTTACTGACTTTGGAGAGAACCGCGATCTGATCGAGGGCAGTTTCAAAAATATGGGGAATGAAACCCGTCTTTTGCATCGCTATCGGATCGGTACACAGGAACATACTTTCGTTGCCGGTTTTCGGCTGTACCGTGGGCTCACCTCGGCCCGACAGGGCACCGGCAATGACGGTAGCGGCCCTGATTTCTATTTTCTGGATCCCGAAAATATCGACAAGTCTGATTATACCTTTCCCAATACCAATTATGCGGTTTTCGCTGAGCACATCTTTCGACTGGGTAACCATTGGAGTCTCACACCTGGTATCCGTTACGAATATATTCATACCCGGGCTGAAGGCTATTACCAGCAACAGGTGTATGATGCCGCCGGTAATCTGGTTGCGGAGAGCAGACAGGAAGAAGCAACGAGCAGAAAAAGAGGTTTCCTGCTGATGGGATTGGGAGCGAGCTGGAAGCCTTCGGATAAATACGAGTTTTACGCCAATTTTTCCCAGAATTACCGCGCTATCAACTT
>JAGQXH010000557.1 GCA_020436695.1 Lewinella sp.
GCGCTCGGAGAGCGCTAAATTCCGGTTTGCCATTGCATATGAGAAATTGCTGGCGCATTTAAGTGAATATCCTCCTTATCTATCCTCTTTCAAATAATCCTCAACATATATTCCCCAATGTGCTTTAACCACTGCTTTTTCCACCTCTTCCGGCGATAAAACGATCATTTGCCGGTGTCCCCGGATCTCCAGTGCTTTCCGATAGGGCATTTGTAGCCGGCCACCACCGCAAAGATAAACGGGATAACCTTCCGGTAATGCCGTGAGCTCACTTCCGATCAGTAAACCGCTGAGATAGGAACGATTCTGACCTGAAGATACCTCATGGAGCAATTCATTGGTGCGCACATGAAAGGATGCATTCAGCAAATGATAACGTCCGGCAGCTGTAACCCCTCTTTCAAACCAGGTCGGATCATCTTCCACCGCCGGATCACTTAGGGAATGTTGGAGAATACTATGTTCGCTCAGGATCGCAAAGAACTCACCGGTCATATAGGTTTGAAAATCAGTGATCGCTCCATTTTGGAAATGAATGTGTTTGCTGTGCGTACCGGGAAGTATGGCCACCCCCCGTTCACTTCCAAAGTGATGGGCCAGCCCGATCATCTGACTTTCCTCTCCACGCATTACATCGTGCCGGCTTTTCAGTCCGGAAAGCAGGCAGACCGGATGTGGGAAGTCCGGCAAGGACATTTTCCTGATCAGTAAGTCCCGGCCGTTCAAGGCAAATGGCAGATCGGCGTAAGGCAGTTCGTACATACCGATCGAGGAAGAGGCCATTCCGGAAATATACACGGGCATCTCGCCCAGGCTGTTGCCGTTAAGGAGGGAAAGCGCACGAACCTGATCTTGCAGATATTGCTGGAAAAAGTCTATGCGGGGCATCGCTTCCTGTTGCTGCCATTGCTGGTGCAATGGTTTTATTCCCAAGCCTTCGGTTATGGCATTGCAGATGCTCCCATCGCCGGTATTCACCAGATACAGTCTGAAACTGCTGGTGCCCCAGTCACATGAAATGAAGCAGGAGTTGGCGGTCATTTTCCTTTGCCTTGTAAGAGTACAAAAAGGGTGTAGAACAGAATTTTGAAATCCAGGGCCAATGACATGTTCTCGATATAGAGGATGTCGAACTTCAAACGCTGGATCATCTGATCCACATTGGAGGCATAGCCGTACTTTACCTGTCCCCAGGAAGTAATGCCCGGCCGCACCTTGAGCAAATAGCGATAATGCGGAGCCCGGGCCATGATCTGCTCGATGTAATATTGCCGCTCGGGACGTGGACCTACCAGCGACATTTCTCCTTTCAGCACATTCCAAAACTGCGGCAATTCATCCAGCCGCCATTTGCGCATGGTCGCTCCCCAGGGAGTACAGCGATCATCATCATCGTGAGAAAGTTGGGGACCGTTCGGCTCGGCGTTCAAAACCATCGACCGGAACTTATTGATCTTGAAAGGACGGCCGTTCAGTCCGATGCGTTCCTGCTTGAAAAGGATAGGTCCCGGTGAGGATAAACGTACCCGAATGGCAATGTAAAGATACAGGGGCGAGAGCAAAAACAGACAGGAAGCAGAGATCAGTACGTCGATCAGCCGCTTAACCAGTCGTTGCCATTTCGGCATCAGGTCCTGTCGGATCTCGATCAGTACAGCTCCGTAGACGTGATTCATTTTTACGGTACCCAGCATGATGTCGTACATATCCGGAATGATCTTTACCAGAAGCTGCTCTCCGAAATCGAATAGAATATTGAGGATCTCCTGCAGCCGGTTGTGTTCGGAGGTCTCGATGGCAATGATCACCTCTTCGATGTCCTGCTTTTCAATGATCCTGGAGATGTCTTCTATTCGACCCAGGCGCGGGAGATGCGCAGCCAGTTTATTGGCCCGCTTGCCGTTGGCGTCAATAAAACCGACAAAGTCGTAGCCAAGCTTCTTTTCCCTTGCCGTGATCTCCCGGTAAAGATCCAGCGCATTCTGATTGCCTCCGATGATGAGGGTATTGAACGCCACTTCTCCGGCCTTGAGCCTGCGACTGGCACGGGTGAGCAGGATCATGCGTACAGTCGCTGTGAACAAAAAATGGAAAAGGAATAAGGCGAGGAAAGAGTTGTAGTAGGTGATGTAATTGGTGACGAAATCATCCAGGATGAGGGTGAAGAACAGAAAAATGACACCAAAGAAACTGAGGAAAAATGTACGAGCCAGGGTCGCCAGTCGGGAAAGCCGGTAAATATCATTATACTGGTCAAAAATGGCATAGAACAATACCCAACCAGTTGGGATCAACAGTACACCGTACCAGAAATTTGGATCATTGAGCATCGACCAGTCGAAGCTGGTGCCTTCCAGCTTTTTCCGGTAAATAAAAAAGCAGGCCCAGGAAAGCATCGCACTAATGAAATCTGCTACCTTGTATACAAGAGTATCTACCTGGCGCTTTCGGCTCATGCGTATTCTTTTCTCGTCGCTTAACAGTTGCTATTAAAAATGGACAAGTTTAATATTATCTAGCCAAACAGTGGCCTGACTAGTGGTAAATTGTCCGTTTTCTGTTGGCAAATATGCCTGTAATCCGATCTGATGGGCGTCGAAGGGGCTGGTAGCCAGCAGACCGCTGAGATTGAAATAAATTTTGTTCCAGGTCTCTTTCGGATTAAAACCCGGGTCGTAAACGGAATTGCGGGAGGAAGTACCTCTTCCACCGATCAGTCCGAAGATGACGGGAGCCTCGGAGCGATAATTCACCTCCAAATATACATAAGGGCTCTGATCAGTGAGCCCGGGGTATTCATTAAGCGTGGCAACTTCCACTACCGGGTCGGTATCCGTCAGTTCTATCCGGCCGGAGTAGCTGCCTTCAAACACATCTTCATCGGAAACGGTCAGCCCCGTTTGCCCCTGAAGGAGGTCCTGAAAAAGGGTTGCACCGGACTCAAAATCCTCGATGAAGGAAAATTTGGTATTCCGGTCATAGCTTACTTTAGGGTTGACGGCCACGGTTTCGTCGGGGACGAGTGTGACGGAGGTCTCATACGGCGAATAAAAGGGGTAAATGTCGGGCGTTGTGCTGATGCCGTTGTCTTTGATGCCGGCTTCCACCACAACATCGGCGGGGCCTTCCATGAGTACGGGCACAGTGGCCGGGAGTTGGTAAGCGCCCAGAAATTCACCATTGACGGTGAGCCAGCCCTCGGTGATCTTATGACTGGCACTGCCCTGCACGCCCGGATCGGTCTGCAATTCAAATGGATTGATCAGGATAAAAGCGGGAACGGATTCATCCGGGTTGATCAGGTCGCATTGCAGCAACAGGCATACCGGAAGCAGGATGAAGATAGATTGTCTGTAATTCATGTTTGGTTTCCTTTTCGGGAACTGGGGTATTTTAGTTGTCAGTTAAAGATATGATTACCAAATCGGGAGTTGATCCCCGGTCCATAAGCTTCCAGATCATATTCAACAGCAATCCGGGCCGGATATCATTAAAATCAGCAAAAACCATCCAACCGGCAACTGACCAACCGGCAACAATTATCTACTTCCCCGATCAATCGGCCACGCGCATCATGCGTTGTTCAATTTCTTCAATAATGGCATAGGCAAGACGAAGCGCTTTATAGCCGTCCTGGATACTAACGGGTGGTTCTGTGTCTTCCCGGATACTTTTGGCCAAAGTCTCCAGTTCCATCTTAATGGCGTTGACGGGTTCGATGTCCGGAGCCTGCATTTGCAGCAGCTTTTTTCCGCGGGGAGTATCCAGCTCCATGAGGTCAGTATGGGGCAGATCCGGGGCAAACTGATCAAAAAGACGAATGATCTGGGCCTGCTTATCCAGAAAATCAAGACTGATATAGGCATCCTGCTGGAACAGGCGCACCTTGCGCATTTGCTTGACACTGATGCGGCTTGCCGTCAGATTGGCCACACATCCGTTCTCAAACTCTATCCGTGCATTGGCAATATCCGGCGTGTCGCTCACTACGGGCACGCCGCTGGCACTGATGTGTTTGACTTCGGAAGGTACCATGCTCAGCAGAATATCCAAATCGTGGATCATTAGGTCGAGTACTACCGATACATCGGTTCCCCGGGGGTTGAACATAGCCAGCCGGTGCGCTTCAATAAACATGGGGTTGAGCGGCATATTGTCCAGTGCAAGCAGTGCCGGATTGAACCGTTCTACATGGCCTACCTGTACTTTGACTCCGCTATCGGCGTGAAGTTTAACCAGTGTTTCGGCCTCAGTCAGGGTGTGGGTGAGGGGTTTTTCAATAAAGATGTGCTTCTTCTGGAGCAGGGCCTTCTGGGCCAGTTCGAAATGAGAAGTAGTGGGCGTAACGATGTCGATCACCTCTGCGGCATCCATCAGACTTTCGACCGTAGGAAAGGCGGTGATACCAAATTCGGCCGCTACTTTGGCCGCAGTCGCCGGATCGGGATCATGAAACCCGACCAGATGATAGCTCTCTGTAGCTAACTGAATGCATTTTAAGTGGATCTTGCCCAGATGTCCGGTGCCTAATACCCCAATTTTTAGCATATACTCAGGAATTTCGGTAATACATCAATATGGCTCCGAATAAAGTGATCAGTGCGACCAATACGGTTGCCATCCGGATGGAATAGCGCATATGACTTACAAAGGTCTCTATTTCGCTTTTGAACTTAGGATAGCGGGGAAAGATCTCTTCCTCCATTTTTTTGCGATTAAAAATATGTGCCGCTCCAAATTCCACTTTGTTCTGCACCAGCACCTTGTAGCTCTTCAATACCCGTACCCGGAAGTACACATTGAGAAACAACATGGCGATGAACAAACCAATAACAATGGAAATGAGTAATACCAACATATGTTTTAGTAGTTTGGCGGAAATAAGTGAACAATTTTCTTTGGGAAGTTTTGAAGATTTTACACGCCATCTTCTGATTGTCAATGGCTTGGCAAAATCTTAAAACTTGAAAATTGTACATTTATTTATTCTCCGTCCCTTATTCCATTTCGATCAACAACTGCCCTTTATCAACAGCCTGCCCCTCTTCAGCCCGGATCGATTTAATCGTTCCATCGGCATCGGCTTTAATGACGTTTTCCATTTTCATGGCTTCCAGTATGACTAGCGGATCTCCCGCAGATACACTTTGTCCGCCGGTGACCTCGATCTTCAGTACCAGCCCCGGCATGGGAGCTTTAATATCCTTGGCCCGGTGCCGGCTTACCTTTTTCAGTCCCAGTTGATCAACGAGCTGATCATACGCGTCATCCAGTCGTACCTGAAAGGTGCGTCCGTTGAGTTCCACTGTGATCAGGCGCCGGTCCGGGTCAAAACCTCGGATGCTGGCCCGGTGAGAAGTGTGCCCCAGTAAAAGATGATAACTTCCGTCAGTCTCCCGGATCACATCCAGCTTGTCGGCCGGAATATCCTCAAATTCAAATTGCTCGTTGACGATGATCTTGTAATTCATAACGTGGTAAATTGAATCGGAGTGATTAAGATCCGGGAACCGTTGATGATCGTTAGGCCGGTGGTTTTTACACTTTGGTCTTGCCCAGCTTCATCATAAAATAGGTCTCAAAAGCCGTGTACATAAAATATACGATGAAGAAAGGAATAATGAACCACTTACCTTCCGGCTGCATCAGGGAAAAGTAAGCATAAATTATCATTATGGAAAGGAACATCTTGCCGATCGTAAAGCCCAGGACAACATTGGTGAAATCGTTCTTGTTCTCGCTCATCGAACTTCGCTTGCCGACATAGTACATCAGGATACTCAGCAGAATGAACAGGAACAGGCTCAACCACGACAGTGGTGCATCATTCTGCAACTGCGGCATGCGATTTAGGAAGAACAGGATGG
>JAGQXH010000558.1 GCA_020436695.1 Lewinella sp.
AATATTACCCTTCACCACCCTGGCTCAGCGTAGTATCTCCACGGCTGTCCATTGGTTGACCGGGCTGCAACTTGGTACTTGGTACCAGTCGTTTGTGACTGTTGCCTTCTTCAATAGGTTGTACCATCCGATCCTGATATTGGCGGCTAAACTCTACCACTTTGATGATATTCTGATCGGCAGGAGCGTCCTGTGCAAGGTCTTCCATTTCTGAAGGTGGGGTATTAAGCGCTACCGCTTCATCCTGGCCGGCGGATTGATCAAGGGCCGGTAACAAAGAAAATACACCGATAAGCAATAGAATAGCGGCTGCCATCGCCATGATGCGGTAAATGGAACTTCCATGGGATGTACGACGAGTGTCCAGACGTTTTTCCAGTCTGCGCCAAACTTGCGGATTAGGGGACTCATCCAGTTTTTGCTGATTCTCCCGGAACAGATCGAATAAGTCTTTTTGAGTTTTCATTTTAATGATTCTACTTTTGCGCTGATTGTTCAAATTACGCTGATATTGTGATCGGTTTGACGGTAAATGATGATTCTTCATGATTCAAACTCATTTCCTTAACCGGATCGTTCTCTGGTGTGAATACCCGGATAATTTATCTTTTCCAACATTTCCTGTAGGCGTTTTTTCGCCAGAATGAGCTGAGACTTAGAAGTATTGATACTGATACCCAGCAATTCGGCGATCTCCCGGTGTTTGTATCCTTCCAATACGTAAAGATTGAAAACGGTACGATAGCCGGTCGGCAACTGATCGAGCAGATCGAGAATATCCTGAGCTTCTAAACTTGCCTGCGCCTTACTGCGCCAGGGGACATCCACATCTTCGATCTCTACAGTCATATTAAAATTGTGCTTTTTACGCAGGAACATTAGTGCTTCGTTGATCACAATACGCCGGATCCAGCCCTCAAAACTGCCGTTGCCTTTAAATTGATCGATATTGGTCAGCACTTTAAAGAAAGCCTCCACCAATACATCCTCCCGGTCTTCCGTGCGTTTGAGATACCGCTTCAGCGTCCCGTTCATGGTAGGAGAATACTGGTCGAAGAGCAATTGCTGCGCCCGTCGATTCTCTTTTTTACATGCGGCAATGAGTTCTTGTTCCGTCACCTGTGATCTTTTTTTCTCCAAATTTTACGGCCCTTAGAGCCGGATGGGTCCGGAGCGGTATTCAATGGTCAGCATTTTTATACTAAGTTCCTGTATCGATAGATGCGCAACTTATGATTTTTGGTGGATGAATTAATTAGTAGCGCTGTAAGTCTTGGAGTCGCAAGCCATAAGTTGTTGATAATCAGATGTGTGATTTTGTTTATGAAGATGATCCCATTAAAAAAGTCAATCAAAGATGATCCTTTTGTACCTCCCCGACTGCTGACTGCTGACTTACGACTGACTGACTCCTCAGTAAATATGCACAATAATCGGGAATTATCCACCGCATATCTTAGTTAATAATTTTTACATAAACCCCGATATATTGGCTAATTTTGCCAACCATTTTAAAACGGATCCACCCATGATCCTCTAATTTTTTCGGTAAAATGATATTGGACCAAAGTGAATACAAGCTTAGCGGGGGCATCGACCCGCTGGAACTTTGCGAAAAATATGACTGCCCGCTCTATGTGTATGAGAGCGCGATCATGGAACGGCAGTATCAGCGGATCACCAATGCTTTCAATGTTAAAAAATTGAAGGTCAATTATGCCTGTAAAGCTTTAACCAATATTAACGTCCTCAAATTTTTTCGCTCTCTGGGTTCGGGGCTGGATACAGTGTCTATCCAGGAAGTACAGTTGGGACTGATGGCCGGTTTCAAACCGCAGGACATCATTTTTACACCCAACTGTGTGTCGCTGGAAGAGATCGAAGAGGCGGTCGGATTAGGCGTTCGGATCAATATCGATAACATTTCTATTCTGGAGCAATTCGGACAGGCCCATCCCAATGTTCCGGTCTGCATTCGGATCAATCCACACATTGTGGCCGGTGAGAATGCCAAAACTTCGGTGGGGCATATCGATTCCAAGTTCGGGATCTCTTTCCACCAGATGCCGCACGTACACCGCGTCGTGAAAGCGACCGGATTGAAAGTAGAGGGCCTGCACATGCATACCGGTTCCGGAATCCTGGACGCTGAAGTGTTTCTGTTGGGTGCAGAGATCCTGTTTAATATGGCCAAGGATTTTCACGATCTGGATTATCTGGATTTCGGTAGCGGTTTTAAAGTGCCTTATTACGAAGGAGATATTGAAACCAATATTGAAGAACTGGGCCGGAAGATCTCCGTCAGATTTAACGATTTCTGCAAAGAATACGGCAGAGACCTCACGCTGATGTTTGAACCTGGTAAATTCCTGGTTAGCGAAGCCGGTTCCTTTTTCGTAAAGATCAATGTGATCAAGCAGACGACTTCCACCGTTTTCGCCGGCGTGGATTCGGGGATGAATCACCTGATCCGTCCGATGCTGTACAATGCCCACCACGAGATCGTCAATGTATCCAATCCGGTAGGAAAACCACGTTTTTATACCGTGGTAGGTTACATCTGCGAAACGGATACTTTCGGTATCAACCGCAGGCTGAGTGAAGCACGGGAAGGAGATATCCTCTGTATAAAAAATGCCGGAGCTTATTGCGCGTCTATGGCTTCCAATTACAATTCCCGTTTTCGACCGGCCGAGGTGCTGGTCCATCAGGGAAAAGCCTTTCTGATCCGTCGCCGGGAAAGAATGGAAGATCTGTTGGCTACGCAGGTAGATATGAATGTGGAATTCGATGCTGCGGAAAAAATGGAAACCCTTGACCTGCACGGACGTGTGCCTGAGTCGCTGCCACGCAAAACGGCTGATGAAAAGAAAAAAGCGACAAAGTTTATTGAACCTAAATAAGAGAGTCGACAGTCTATCGCCGACAGTCAGCTGTCTCTGACTATATTAGACTGCCGACTAATAATTAAAAATAGAGCGCCCATGAGGCCCAAACAGCTCGAAGAGAATATGGAATTATCAACCCGATATTCACCGGAAGAAACCGAATCAAAGTGGTACCAGTATTGGATGGACCGGAATTATTTTCGTTCCGTCCCGGATGAGAGAGAGCCGTACTCCATAGTAATACCGCCACCCAACGTAACCGGCGTATTACACATGGGACACATGCTGAATAATACCATTCAGGATATCCTGATCCGTAAAGCACGACTGGACGGCAAAAATGCCTGCTGGGTACCCGGAACAGATCATGCTTCTATTGCTACTGAGGCTAAGGTGGTGAAGATGCTGCGCGAAAAAGGCATCAAAAAAGGGGATATCGGTCGCGATGAATTCCTGAAACACGCATTTGCCTGGAAAGAAGAATACGGGGGGATCATTCTCGATCAGTTGAAGCGACTCGGTGCTTCCTGCGACTGGGAGCGTACCCGCTTCACAATGGAGCCCAAGCTCAGCGCGGCGGTGATCAAGGTATTCGTTGACCTGTATCGTAAAGGCCGGGTTTATCGCAGTTTGCGGATGACCAACTGGGACCCGGAAGCTTTGACCGTATTGTCGAATGAGGAGGTATTGTACTTTGAGGAAAATGCACAACTGTTCCACCTGCGTTACGATGCGGCTGACGGTTCCGATCAATCCGTTATCATTGCCACCCAGCGGCCGGAAACCATCATGGCGGACGTAGCCATTGCGGTACATCCTGAAGATGAGCGCTATGCCGGTCTGATCGGTAAAGAGGTGAAGATCCCGTTGATCGACCGGGCCATTCCCGTGATCACTGATGAATACGTTGACCGTGAATTCGGTACCGGCGCACTGAAGATCACCCCGGCTCATGATCCGAACGACTACGAGATCGGACAGAAGCACAAACTGGAGGTGATCGACATTCTGAATGAGGATGGAACACTTAATGAAAAAGCGCAGATCCTGATCGGTGAAGACCGTTTTGAGGCCCGGAAAAAGATCAAAAAATTATTGCAGGAATCGGGGCATCTGGTTCAACTGGAAGATTACGTAACCAAGATCGGTCGCTCCGAACGCACCAATGCCGTTGTGGAACCCCGCCTGACTCTCCAGTGGTTTGTGGACATGAAGGAAATGTCACGCGTAGCAAGGCATGCGGTGGAGAGTGATCAGGTTACCTTTTGGCCCAGCCAGTTCTGGAATATGTATTACAACTGGTTGCGGGAAGATAATGTACGTGACTGGTGTATCTCCCGTCAGCTGTGGTGGGGGCATCGCATTCCGGCCTGGTACTATGAGGACCACGTTTTTGTAGGCGAAACGGCAGAAGAGGCACTGGCACTGGCCCGGGCGGCCTCCGGGAATGCCGATCTACAGATCACTGATCTACAGCAGGATGAAGATGTCCTGGACACCTGGTTTTCTTCCTGGCTTTGGCCCATGTCGGTTTTTGACGGCTTCGAAAACCAGGAAGATCTTAAATACTACTACCCGACGAGTGTACTGGTAACGGGCTGGGACATTATCTATCTCTGGGTGGCCAGAATGGTCATGGCCGGTTATGAATGGTCCGGTAATCTGCTGGGGCTGGATCATGTGCTCAGGAGTGGGCGTCAGCCCTTCAAGGATGTATACTTTACCGGTATGGTACGCGACAATAAGCGCCGCAAGATGAGTAAGTCATTGGGCAATAGCCCGGAGGCGCTGAAACTACTGGATGCCTACGGTGCCGACGGTGTTCGCTTTGCTATGCTTTCCAGTGCTGCGGCTGGGAACGATATCATTTTTGATGCTCCCTTTGATCCGGAGTCCAAAATGATCATCAACGAAAGTAAACTCTGTGAGCAGGGACGTAATTTCTGCAATAAAATGTGGAATGCCCTGCGACTGATTAGCGGCTGGGATCAGACAGATACGGCAGTGGATAAGTCGACAGCGCAGGTAAATCAGTTGGCTGGAGAATGGCTGGAAAATAAAATGGAGCGTCTTATCGCCAATTTAGATGGCCTGTTCAAAGAATATCGACTGTCGGAAGCGCTGATCGAGTTGTATAAATTTATCTGGGACGACTTCTGTTCCTGGTACCTGGAGATGATCAAGCCGGCCTACGGTCAGCCGATAGACCGGGCTACATTTGAAAAGGCGATCCGTCTCTTCGAAAAACAGATGATCCTATTGCATCCTTTTATGCCATTTGTCACGGAAGAGATCTGGCATACCTTAAGAGAACGGGCCGATGGAGAGGATTGCATCGTAAGTAGTTGGCCCAAAGTAAAAACTGCTAATGCCACATTGATCAGCCAGATCGAACAAGCCAAATCAGTAGTCAGCAGCATTCGTGACATCCGCAACAGTAAGGGTGTTAAGATGAAAGACGAACTTGAAGTGTGGGTACAGGATAGTCCGAAAGCCCATACTCTGCTGGCCGTTCCCGGCTGGGGAGAGATGGTGGTCAAAATGGGCAATCTTTCCCAATTGGCAGCCACCCAGGGAGAGGTGGATAACAGCGTTTCTTTTCTCGCCGGTACGGAGACATTCTATGTAGTACTGGAGGAGGAAATTGACACCGAAGCAGAATGCACCCGTCTTAAAGAGGAACTGGCTTATTATCAGGGGTTCCTCAAGCAGGTAAATGGCAAACTGTCTAATGCCGGATTCGTCAACAATGCTCCGGCGAAGGTGGTGGAAATGGAGCGTAAGAAGCAGGCTGACGGGGAGGCGAAGGTAAAGAGTATTGAGGAGAGCCTGCAGCAGTTAGGATGCAATTGATTGGATTTAGGGACGTTTGGACTTTGGGATGTTTGGACGTTTGGATGTTTGGATTTTGGGACGTTGGGATGTTTGGATTTAGGGAAGTTAGGAATGTAAACCTATTTCAGGACAGCCCTTTGG
>JAGQXH010000559.1 GCA_020436695.1 Lewinella sp.
ACTAAAATTCAGGTGTTGGAAGAGGTTACTTCGATCAATATAAAATTTGAGGTAACGGATGACATCGAGATCGGCTCCATTAAAGTGGATCTTGATGGTTCTGAGATCGCCAGTTACGGCACCAGTGATTTCAAAGACTATCGCCGTTTCTTCGAAGAATTCGTCTATGATCAGATCACAACCGGTATGCACACGCTGACAGTGACCGGGACGGACCTGTCAGGTAAATCGACCTCCTCTGCGGTGAATTTTGAAAAAGAAGCACCCTACACGCCGAAATATGCCGGAGAGATCCTATATATGCCTTTCGATGGTGATTACATTGACCTCATCAGCATTACCCGCCCCACCGTGGTAGGAAATCCAGGCTTTGCCGGTGAAAGTGTAGTCGGTCCGGATGCGTATAAAGGAGCCGAAGGTGCCTACCTTAGCTTTCCGACAGAGCAATTGTTCGGAACTGCGGGTGCTGGTCCCGATGAATTCAGTGCTGTATTCTGGATGCAGATCAATAATGCCCCCGACCGAGCCGGTATTTTGGTGATCGGCCCACCCGATGAAGATGCTGCAGCCGATCAGCAGAATGATCGAACCACCGGTTTCCGTTTCTTTCGGGAGAATGGCGCCAATGGCAACCAGCGCTTTAAACTGAATGTAGGTAGAGGCGACGGCGATAGCTGGTTTGACGGAGGTGCTAATGCAGATGTGGCGCCTACCGACTTGTGGCACCATTTTGCCTTCACTATTTCCAGTGGCCAGGCGTCTGTTTACGTAGATGGAGAAGTGGTGAGCTCCGGAAGTGTTACCGGGATCAGTTGGGACAGAACAACGCTGCTGTCCATTATGTCCGGCGGTCCCTATTTCAATCAATGGAATCACAAATCCGATCAGAGCCTGATGGATGAGCTGCGCTTGTTTGATCGCGCATTGTCTCAGTCGGAGATCAAGGGAATTATCGCCGATGAAACGGGTGGCGGTAGCGGCTACATACCAAAATATGATGGAGAGGTCTTTTATATGTCGTTCGACGGAGAAATGAAAGATCTGGTAAGTAATACCGCCGCTACTGTGGTAGGAACACCTGGTTTTGCCGGAGAAGGTAAGCAGGGTGGTGATGCTTATGCCGGAGCTGCAGATTCTTATCTGACTTTCCCGACGGATGGTTTGATGGGTGATGAATTCAGTGCCTCCTTCTGGATGAAGATCAATAGCGATCCAAACCGGGCCGGTATCCTGGTGATCGGCCCACCGACAGATGGCGCAACGCCTGATAAACAGAATAATCGAACCAGCGGCTTCCGCTTTTTCCGGGAAGGCAGCGAGACCAGTCAGATCTTTAAACTTAATGCCGGAAACGGTACTGCGGATAGTTGGTTTGATGGAGGTGCCACGGCCACTATCGATCCGGTTACGGATGACTGGGTACACTTTGCGTTTACCATTTCGGCTACCGAAAGTGTCGTATATATCAATGGAGAAATTGTTAAGCAGGGAGATTTTGGCGGTATTGACTGGACGAATTGCGACATGTTGTCCATTATGTCCGGTGCTCCCCGCTTTACAGAATGGAACCACCTCTCCGATCTGAGCTACATGGACGAACTGCGTTTGTTCAACAAGGCTTTGACCCAGGAAGAGGTGCAGGCAATCATTGCCGACGAGCAATAGCTCAAAACAAGGTGGTATCAGAGCATATTTTCTTCTGACCCACTGGAATAAACAAACACTTGAACCGTTACAGGTGCGGAGGCTCATACAATAGCCTTCGCACCGCAATGGTTATTCGGTAATGAACTTTCCCACGCAGATCGCTTAGTAGTTTGACGGAAATAAATGAACAATTTTCTTTGAAAAAAGACGACAATCCATGGGATGGCTCAAAGCCATCCTATGGCTCAATTCCAAACTTGAAAATTGTTCGTTTATTTTTGCTCCGTCTCTTAGCACATCCTCAAACTTGAAAAACCAATCCATCCTTGCAATTATTCCGGAGCATATTGACCCTCCTTACCCTGATGTTGTTTATCTGGGGCTGCAAAAAAGATAATGGAGGAGATGAGAATTTTTTATTGGATTCCGCTTTCGTCGGCAACCGCCAGTTAGCGCTTATCGGCCAAACGATCAGTGATTTCCCTATTGATCTGTCTATTGAGCTGGTCTTTACCGTTCCGGTTGATCAAGCTACTGCGGCCAATGCCATCAGCCTAGAAAAGAGTGGGGCAGAAGTGCCGGTCAGTTTGCAATTTGCCAACGGCGACCGCAATATCCGGGTGATACCTGCGTCCGTTCTGTCTTACAATTCCAGCTATACTCTTTATATTTCGAATGGCCTGAAAAGCAGGAACGGAACAGCCTTTGCTGGTCAGGAACTTACATTCACCACCATTGGCGGAACTATTCGATTAACCAGCCTAACCATCGACGGTCAGCAAAGCAGACCCTTCAGCTACTTACGCGGCATTAGCCTGCAACCAACTATCAACCTGATTTTCTCTTCCGCCGTCGATACGTTTGCACTGAAAGATCTGGTAAGTCTTTCCGGAGGGACATCTTCCACGCCGCTATTTACCTTTTCCCAAAACCGGGAGGAAGTACAGATCCGGTATTCCGATCCACTGGAGGATTGGACGGGATATACCTTTACGCTGGAAGCAGGTGAACTGGGAGAAAATAAGGAAACCATTGAGGAAACGGAACAGGATTTTTACACCAAACTGGATGAAAGTCTGAAATTTCCGCTTTTGACCGATGAAGAATTGCTTACGCTGATCCAGGAGCAGACCTTTAAGTACTTCTGGGATTTCGGGCATCCGGTCAGTGGAATGGCCCGGGAGCGTAATACCAGTGGGGAAACGGTTACATTCGGTGGTTCCGGATTCGGTCTGATGACGATGATCGTAGCGGTGGAAAGAGGTTTTATTACCCTGGATGGGGCCATAGAGCGCTGGAAACAGATCTTGTCTTTTTTGGAAACGGCCGACCGTTTCCACGGTGCCTTCCCGCACTGGATGAATGGCACTACCGGTAAGGTGCAACCCTTCAGTCAGCGGGATAATGGGGCTGATCTGGTGGAAACGGCTTTCTTCGCTCAGGGACTATTGACCGTGAGAGAGTATCTGAAAAAAGAAGCCCCGGCGCAAACAGATCTGATTGATCAGATCGATCAATGCTGGCAAGGTGTTGAATGGGACTGGTTCACCAAAGGAGAAGATCAGGCGTTATACTGGCACTGGTCACCCGATAATGCATGGGCCATCAACCTGAAAGTGAGTGGGCATAATGAAACCCAGATCGTTTATATTCTGGCCGCTGCGTCACCCACTCATACCATTTCAAAAGATATCTATGACACCGGCTACGCCCGCTCCGGGCAAATGCAGAATGGCAAGTCCTTCTATGGTATTCCGTTGCCTCTAGGTAGCGATTATGGTGGTCCGCTTTTTTTTACCCATTATTCCTATCTGGGGCTCGATCCGAGAAACCTGGAGGATCAATATGCCAATTACTGGACGCAAAATGTCAACCACAGCCGGATCAACCATGCTTATTGTAAGGATAATCCGAAAGATTACGTCGGATATTCGGAGGTCTGTTGGGGACTAACGGCCAGTGACGGTGATCAGGGATATTCGGCGCACAGCCCGAACAATGATCGGGGAGTGATCACTCCCACTGCTGCGGTCTCTTCCATTCCCTATACACCAGAAGAAAGTATGGCGGCTATTCGCCATTTCTACTATGTGTTGGGTGACCGTTTATGGGGAGAATATGGCTTTTATGATGCATTCAATCCCACCGCCGGATGGGTGGCCGGCTCTTTCCTGGCTATCGATCAGGGCCCTATGATCTGTATGATCGAGAACTATCGGACCGGACTGTTGTGGGAGTTGTTTATGAATGCGCCGGAAGTTAAGAATGGATTGGATAAACTCGGATTTACTTATTAGCAATTCGTAAGTCATTCATTGGCAAACCCAATTCCTGGAAATGACTTATGACTAACCGACTAAAAAAACTACCGTGATAAGATATACTGCAATGTGGTGTTATCTTTTGTGCATCACTGTCGGAATAATGTTTCCGGCTGGTGTTCCTGCGCAGAATAACAAGCTGACCGCCGAAGAAGAGGCGCTGTTGGATAAAGTACAACAACAGACATTCAACTACTTTTGGGAAGGAGGTGAACCCATTTCCGGAGCCGCCTGTGAGCGGGTCCATATGGACAATATTTACCCTTCGAATGATGCCGACATCGTAACATCGGGAGGAACCGGCTTCGGTATAATGGCGCTGATCGCCGGGATCGAGCGGGGATTCATCAGCCGAAAGAATGGCTATCAACGAATGAATCAACTGGCCAACTGGCTGAAAACGGCCGATCGTTTCCACGGTGCCTGGCCGCACTGGATGCACCCTTCCGGAAAGGTAAAACCTTTTAGTCGCTACGATGACGGAGGTGATCTGGTAGAAACAGCCTTTCTGGCCCAGGGACTATTGACTGCTCGTCAATACTTCAAAAAAGGGAACAAAAAAGAAAGACAACTGGCCGTACTGCTGGACGAACTGTGGAAAGGTATCGATTGGCAATGGTATACGCAGGGGCAGAATGTGCTATACTGGCACTGGTCACCACAGTACGATTGGAAAATGAATTTTGCCGTGCGCGGCTACAATGAATGTACCATCATGTACATTCTGGCGGCGGCTTCACCTACGCATCCGGTAGATCCGGCCACTTACCACGAGGGGTATATGCGCAATGGCGACATTGTCACGGACCGGGTATATTACGACCTGCCCACCATATTGGATCACTACGAAACGAACGATCAGCCGGTGGGCCCTTTGTTTTGGGCGCATTATAGTTTTCTGGGGCTTGACCCCCACGGGCTGAAGGACAAATATGGGGATTGGTGGGACCTGAATCGCAACCATGCGTTGATCCATTACCGGCATGCCGTTGCCAATCCTTTTGAATATGAGGGGTATTCGGATGAATGCTGGGGTATGACCTCCAGCTATTCCATGAACGGTTATGGTACTCATAGCCCAACCCGTGATATGGGGGTCATCTCTCCGACGGCAGCTTTATCCTCCTTTCCTTACACGCCGGAAGAAAGCATGCGGTTCCTTAACTTTATGTATCAGCAGCAAGACTCACTTGTTGGCGATTATGGCCCTTATGATGCCTTTAGTTTTCAATCGAAGTGGTATCTTCCCCGCTACCTGGCGATTGACCAGTTGCCGATCCCGGTGATGATCGAGAATTATCGCAGTGGGTTGATATGGGATTTGTTTATGTCAGCTCCGGAAGTTCAGCAGGGCCTCGACAGGTTAGGATTTGAATATAAAAAAAGGGAGACTTATTAGTCGTTAAATCATAAGGCGATAGTTGGATACTCAGATCTTTGAGTATGAAAGATTATTGACTTATAATCGATCGACTTACGACTACACATAAATTGGATTCCACATGAAAAAAATAGGCACATTTCTATTCGGCCTGCTGCTGGCGCTTCAGACACAGGCCCAGGGTAGCAACGTCTTTGCTGGTGAGTTTGCTCCCCGAACCTTCAGCGAAAGGGGGAACAATTTGAACTATCAGGTTCTCTATCCCGAAAATTTTGATGAAGGCAAAAAATACCCTTTGCTGTTGTTCCTCCACGGTGCCGGTGAACGGGGGGACGATAATCAGAAACAATTGGTGCATGGTAGTAATCTCTTTCTGGAAACACAAAAGGATTATCCGGCCATCGTACTCTTCCCGCAATGCCCCACTGCTGATTATTGGGGAGATGTGGACGTAGATCGAAGTGGACAACAACTCCGTTTTGACTTCCAAAATGATGCAACACCCAC
>JAGQXH010000055.1 GCA_020436695.1 Lewinella sp.
ACAGAAATAGCCCCGGCCGGTTCAACGGGCGGGCCGCCATACCAAGCTTCGTATTGAAGCAAAGATCTGATCTTGCGAGGACGATTCCGCAGATCATCATCTTCCTTCTCCTTGGCTTTTTGTGTATGACCTATGAAGGCGGGAATAGCAGTGGCTACTGCAGCTACCGAAGGAGGAAATTTTCTGATCTCCTGTATGTAAACGCCAGGCGTTTTGAATGTGCTTGCCATGATCTGTATTTTACTTTAAGCTAGATATAGATTTTGGAATAATATCTCTTTTTACCGTTCCCCTGATCTTCAATATCAAGGGACCTCACGGTTGGATTAGGGACTGCTTTTTGATTTCCGTCAATGGTAATTTCCAACGGATCAGATACCCTGAGAAATGATCTGGGGCGGGTTTCCGTATGCACGAGCTTAGGCGGCCCACTTCCTGTTTTAAAATATTTCCAGCGTGTCATCCGGCTTTTGAAATGAATATTGAATCGACGTCGGTTGGGGACGGAATTCTCATCAAGTATCTTAAATCCATCTTCGATCATACTGGAGGCTGCGTCTCCTTCGGGAATATGCAGAATACTGATCAGTCCGATCATGCCTGGATAGGCTCTGGTATCCAGCCTGAAAAACGCCTGTCCTTCCCAACTATCGGCAACCAGTTCATAATAGCCATCCGGAATATTGATCAAAGGCATATTATGAGTAAAAACGGTAGTTGTGGATGCCGGATGACTGAATTTCTCGAATGGTATCGGATTCAAGGGGGGCTCTACCGGAATAGCCTTAAACCCCAGGGGCGAGATCTCTCCGTAAATATTCCGGATCTCAAAAGTCCCCTGCGTTCCGGGAGTGATCAGCCCTTTCTGATCGCTGTACTCCAGGTTGAGCCCGGGAAAAAGCAGGAAATCACCGGAACTTACATACTGGCTATCCGCACTTTTCGCCCACTCTGACTGCCCATTACTTCCTGGTTCGTTTTGAATGGGAATGTCAATCACTTCATATGCCAGGCCATTGTGCCGGACCAGGTCACCGACCGAATAGTCAGCTCCCTGATCATAGGAAGCTAACGGACGAGAAAGAAATAAAATATCATTATTAGCACCCGCCGTAGCCCCCGAGCGGTTATCAAAATACATGAAGTGACCACTTTCCAATGCGGCCGGCAGATTAGAGTAGTTCGAGAAATACGGATCTTTAACCTTTAGAATAAAATCGAGCTGAATTCTTTCTTCTACCCTAACATATGTAGGCGCCGGATCTACTCTGCGATCAACCGGGCAATGAATGCTCGCCCCCATCTGTGTATTTTTAAAAATCCAGCGATACTTCTTCAAAATTTGCCGGCACCGGTCCGTAGGTACGATCTCCAGAAAATCACTTAGCCGGTAATACGCCGGAGATGAATCACTTACAACATTGTCAATCAACCAATACTCATGCCAGAGTTTTAGGTCAAACAACAACTGATATGTAATTTGGGCAGGCATCTTCCTACTAAACAGCTTTATTGTTGGTGACAATTTCTGAAATGGGTCCTCCTTCCTGCAATACCTTTTCAGCCTGGATCTTGACCAATCTCATTTTATACATGGCAAATGGAATTTGCTTTCCACCCAAAGACCCCCATAGGTGATTGATCTGCTCAAATGTCATTGTATATAGATCAGCGATTAATTTCAGATCGACGATCTGCGGCTCTTTCAAGTCGGGGAAGGAACTGGCAAATGCTGGAGAATTCAGTAAATTAAAATGAGTTTGTCCTTGAAAAAATTCTAATATGGTCGATAACACTTCTAAAGCATTCCCATATTGAGTAGGGAAATTGGCAGTGAACAAAACGTACAAATTCAGCACAACCGGAGGGTTTTCGTATCTGGTGTTGCCGTTAATGACCCGGTAGTGTGGCGCATTTTTCAGGGTACTTTCTTCCTCAATATTGACCAACGTAATAACTGCCTTATTGAGTAAATCAATGTTATTTCCCTCGCTTTCCATCATAGCTATATTTCCTAGCATGACGGTACCAAGGGGTAACTGTAGCCGATCGTTAACATAATTATCCAATTCGGCTCTGATCATGGATAAGGCGGTATGTATTATCTCCAAGCTAATGCGGTTTTAGGGTACTGGAATCACAATTTTCTAAAGACCTCCAAAAAATCACCTTCTTCTATCAAATGCTGAATTACTTTTTTGACATCTTCCATTCCACATTTATCAATAAGAACCATATCCTCTGCCCAGTAATACTTTCCTCCCAGATATTCTCCGTTCATCCTATGCTTATCAATCAGTGAGGAAATGCTCTGATAAGTGAAAAAAGAAGCGACATAAACTGCCCCGTTTTCCATTTCAACAATTACATCGGTATAATTATCTGCATAGTCTATCGCTTCACGGTCATGCCCATATTTATACTTATTCAATGACAAGTGTATCTTGCGAATCATATCAATTAAATACGGGAAACAAAATAATAATTGTATAAATAATCCAAAGCAGTACTTTGTTTCAACCAATTCAAATATCTCAAAATTATAATACAGGTCGATCTCAGATCTGATATCCGGTCGAGTTGATGGAAGCAACGGTCATTTTGCTGAATTATCGGGAAGGAAGGCTATCACTAAACGTGTTTGATAAATTCGAGGAATTCACTTCTTCTTCTTCTGGATACCGGTACTGTGGCACCATCTACCATTACAATGGAGCCTTCTTTGAGGTACTTTTTGATGCAGCTAAGATTTACCAGATGGGATTTGTGAGGGGAGAAAAAACCAAACGGCTTGAGCAATTTTGTAAATTCGCCGATATTGTAAGAACTGACAATATTCGTACGCTGCTGGGTGACGATCTGCGTACATTTTTGTAAGCCTTTACAGCGAATGATATCATCTATTTTGAAGAATTCAAAACCTTCCATAGTGGGTATACCTATCAGATCATTTATAGATAGTTTTTTTCTGATCACCTCCAGCAAAGCTCGTTCCTGATCCCGTTCTTTTTTAATTTGAATTTTTTGTTTGGCCAGCCTTACCATCTGGATCAGTTCATTTGGATCCACAGGCCTAAGGATAAAACCCGTCATGCTAAATTTTAAGGCTTCGTAGGCGATTTCCTTGATGTCTGAAATGATGATAAATTCTATTCCCTTAAAGGATAGACTGGTTAATATGCCAAATAGGTGAATATCTGGTTTGTTGATCTTTATAAAGATCAGATTGGGTGAACTATTCTCTACTAAACGCTCAATATCACAATATTGACAACTTTTACCTACTACCTTCAGTTGCGGGCAGTGCTCTTGCAGTTTTTCCTCTAATTGGTTTAATTTATTAGTATCGGCATCAATAAGTATAGTATTGAACATGGGGCGGGCAAGTAAGATGTTAAGATAGAGATTGACACTAACTCAAGAATCACTGTAAAGCAATTCATCTATACAAGGAATTCCCTCCTTCTAAGAATTGTCTGTTAACGGAAAAATTGGAGAAAAGAGGAAGAAAGAAATCTTACGGATAAAATTTACTACGTAAAGAGGAGGAGAAATAGATACACGTAGGTAGGTTAAAATTGCGATCCGGGGGAAGATACACTGCCTGTTCATAGCAACAAAATTTGGGGCTTACAGTTAAATTTCTGTTTAAAGATAGAAAAAAAGACTAATTTATTTAGTACTGTTTTCGAATAAATTTACTGATACCACTATTTTTCATTGTACATTACTCGAAAAGCGATGGGTTTCCGGCAAAAGTAAAATTCTTTTTGGCTGTTTTCTGCCATGTCAACTCGAATTTGAGTTTAAACGCACAATGGATCATCAAGTGTGTCTTTTCTGATTTGTCTTTTTTTTTCAAAAACCCTTTTCTCAGAAAAAATAAAATCTTATCTTTGCATCCGCATTTGAGAAACGGCTTTTTGCATTTATGCCCGAAAGCAGTTGCTCCAACCGGAAAAAGTCCGGTATTTTATTGATTCTTCAGGCTCTGTAGCTCAACTGGATAGAGCATCCCGACAACGTCGGGAAGGTTTAAGCTTCGAATCCTTACAGAGTCACCGCACTTTAAGGAAAGTGTATATTTTGAAATCTCGGCTCTGTAGCTCAACTGGATAGAGCACCTGACTACGGATCAGGAGGTTTAAGGTTCGAATCCTTACAGAGTCACCAGGGGCCGGGCGCTTGTGTCCCGGCTTTCTTGTTTATAAATCCAGAGAAGATGTCTAAAGTTTGTCAACTGACGGGAAAACGTCCCATTTCGGGAAATAATGTCTCCCACTCCAACCGGAAGACGAAGCGCCGTTTCGTACCGAATCTGGCAAAAAAACGTTTCTATATTCCGGAAACTGAGCAATGGGTAACGCTGAAAGTGTCTATGAGTGCACTGCGCACCATCAATAAACTGGGTATTTACGCTTACTTGAAGAAGCTGGAAGCCAAAGGCGTGGACACGGGCGTTAAATTGAATAAGGTTAAGTAAGCAAAATTAATGTATAGCCATGGCTAAGAAAAGTAAAGGCAACCGCATTCAGATCATTCTGGAATGCACCGAGCATAAGAACTCCGGTATGCCCGGTACTTCTCGCTACGTAACCCAAAAGAACCGGAAGAATACTCCGGATCGTCTGGAGCTGAAGAAGTACAATCCCATTTTGAAAAAAGTGACGGTTCATCGCGAAATTAAGTAAGCGCAGCCTTGCGACAGGGAACTTGTTTCCTAGCAGGAATGTTCTTAATTTTGGCAAACTGAATCTGCATCACTAAAATTATAAGACAATGGCAAAGGTATCAAAGAACGCGCGGGTAGCTCAACGTGCGGCAAACGCTGGATCTGGCCGTGATTACGTGAAAATCGTACAAAGCGTGAAAGATCCGAAAACCGGAAAATATTCTTACAAAGAAGTAATGATCCACAAGGACAAGCTGGATGAATTCTTGGCTAAGAAATAAGCCCTGCTGTTCTTTTGTGTATATATTCTCCTCAAAGAGGCTTTTCTTGAGATCAAAGGAAAGCCTCTTTGTGCATTAGTCGTAAGTCCATTAGTCTGCAAATCGTAAGGCTTTTGAACTTACCATATGGACTGACTTACGACTGACTTATTTATACTACTGGACAAATGGACGTTAGGATGTTGGTATCCATCCCAACGTCCAAATATCCCAACGTCCATTTGTCCAGTAGTAAGTGACTTATTAATCCCCATTTCAGCCCAAGGGCTTTATGCGGGGTGATCATTGCGCTTCGCCCTAACGTAGCCGATTCGGCAAAGCGCATAATCACTCACGACTAACAGACCAACCAATGAGTTTATTCGGTAAATTTTTCAATAAAGAAAAGAAAGAGGATTTCGATAAGGGCATCGAAAAGACCAAAACCAGTTTTCTCGGTAAACTGACCAAGGCGGTGGCCGGTAAGTCTACCGTTGATGTAGAAGTGCTGGATGAATTGGAAAACGTCCTGATCACCTCTGATGTCGGCCTGGATACCACCGTTAAGATCATCGAACGCATTGAGGAGCGGGTGGCCCGTGATAAATACATCAACATTTCCGAGCTGAATGAGATCCTGCGCGATGAGATCGTCCAGTTGCTTGCCGAGAACAATACGGAAGATCTTGAAGATTACACACTGCCTTCCAACGAAACCCCTACTATTATTCTGGTGGTCGGGGTAAACGGTGTGGGTAAGACCACCACGATCGGAAAACTAGCCTGGCAGTATAAACAACAGGGTAAGAAAGTAGTACTTGGTGCCGGTGATACCTTCCGTGCTGCTGCCGTAGATCAGCTAAAGATCTGGTCGGAAAGAGTCGGTTGTGATTTTTACAGCAAGGGGATGAATACCGACCCCGCTGCCGTAGCCTATGAAACGGTCGAATACGCCATCAACCACGGTCATGATGTGGCCATCATCGACACGGCTGGCCGTCTGCACACCAAGATTAATCTGATGAAAGAGCTCAGTAAGATCAAGCGATCCATCGAAAAGAAAATGCCTACTGCCCCGCATGAAGTGCTGTTGGTGTTGGATGCTACTACCGGTCAGAATGCGATTGAGCAGGCACGTCACTTTACGAACGCGACCGATGTAAGTGCCATTGCCCTCACCAAGCTCGACGGTACGGCCAAAGGTGGTGTTGTGCTGGGAATTTCCGATATTTTCAAAATTCCAATCAAATACATTGGTGTGGGAGAAGGCATAGATAAATTGCAGATCTTCAACAAGCGACTCTTCGTAGAATCCCTGTTTGCGGAAAAAGTTTCTTAATTAGGTACCAGGTACTTGGGTCCTAGCCCCTAGAACCAAGTACCTAGTACCTAATAATTATGTCCTGGAAACATCGCATATCGGATTGGCTGCGTCCCTTTGATCTGCTGTACGATCGTCTCAAAAGGCACTGGAAGACCATCAAAAGTAGCAAACGGCTAAGTCCGATCCAGTTGATGGCCTACCGTGGTTATTGCAGTAGTGAAAAACTCTGGCTAAAAGGCAGGGTGCTGGAAGATCAATTGATCGTTGCCCGGCGTGAGGATTCTGTCTGGCGCAATGTGGTTAACACTTATAAAAGATTCAACAGCCGGGAGATCTGGGGAGCGAAGGTAGACATCCGGGTCGGAGAGCAATCCTTTCTGTTACAGTCCGACCGGGAAGGCTACTTCGAACTGGATATTGCGACTCCCAAAAGTTTTTTACAGCCTGCCAATGCCTGGCTGCATCCCATTATCGATCTGATACGTACTCCCTGGACTACTGTTGATCAACAGTCTGAAGGTGAGGTACTCTTCCCGATCCAGCCAAAATTTGGCGTGATCACCGATATTGACGATACCATCATTCATACCGGCGTAGCTTCCCGGCTCATGTGGCGGGCGATCTATCGCACCATACTGAAAAATGCCGGTTCCCGGGTGAGTATTAAAGAAGCCAGCGCTTTCTTCCGCGCCTTGAGTAAGGATCAGACCACCGACCAATTTTTCAATCCGGTTTTCTACGTTTCCAACAGCCCCTGGAATTTATACGATCTCATCGACGATTTTCTGCGCTTTAACCAGCTTCCTAAAGGCCCAATTCTTCTCCGCGATCTTGGCCTGCCCACCGATCCGCGACCCTCGGGTTATAAAGGCCACAAATTTGAAACCATTTCCCGCATCCTGCATACCTATCCGGATCTTAAATTTGTGTTGATCGGCGACAGCGGGGAAAAAGACACGGATATTTACCTGGACGTTACGCAGCAATTCCCGGGTCGGATCATTGCCATATATATCCGGGATGTACAACACCAAGGACGCACTGCTCGGGTTAGAAACCTCATTGAAAATTCCGGTCGGGCCGAGGTCAAACTACTCACCCATTTTGGTGAAGCGGTGCCGCACGCCGAAGCGCTCGGACTACTGAAAACCAGGGTGTACAATGATTATTTTGGTCAGGCCCGGGGATAAAAAGGTTAAATAGTCACTAAAAGAGAGATGCCGGGCTATTTTCCTGTGTTACTCAAAACCTTCCTTCTTCCTTAATTTTTCATATCAAAAAGGACAATAATCTGAAGGCAATTCCGGTTATTTATCCTATGAATTATTGCCCAATTTTGCTAAAAGCAAAATTTTGTTCGTTACTTTCCGAAGGTGAATACGTCTCAAGGATATCCCTGTGAATAGCCCGTATCTGTTAAGTTACAGTACATTGAATTCCTACGTTCCTGCAATTGATGAATTCCGTTGAACACCGAAAAAAGTCTGTCCCCTTTCGCACTTTATCTCCCTTATTGATGTTTTGGAAATATCAATAGAGCTGCTGCTCAGGCTTAATGGCAACACCGATTTCTACACACGCTTCAAATGCTCCTTTTATGAAGACTACCCTATTCCTTACGGCAATCCTCGCCGGTTCTTCCCTAAGCTTGTCCGCTCAAACCCGATTTGTCGGAGAAGATTATACCCGCTATTTCAACTGGCATAATGAACAATCACAGATCGAAGATCTGTATACGCCCGGCTCGAAACTCTACGTTTTCGGCCAGGATGTTACCCTCTATCGTCAACCGGATCAAAACTCCGAACCCCTAGCCCTTTTACAGGACGGTCAGGGACTGTATAACTTGTCGGATTACCGAAAAGCAAACCATATTCTTGAAGGAGAGATCAACGGTTACCGAGATCTCTGGTTCAAGGTCAGCACCGGTAAATCCGGTGTTACCGGCTATGTTTTTGGCGCCCAATTGGCCAAGGGCTGGCGCTGGGCCGACCTTACCGGCGATCAGCAACCGGAGCTGATCATGCTCGGCGTTTCGCCCACTCCCCGTAGAGCGTTCAATGACATTCGGGCCGAACTCCGGATATTACAGGGCAATCAATTGCTCTATAATACCACCATTTCAGGGCTGTGTGTTTTTGAAGAATGTGCCTCCAGTCCCATGTTGCGTGTGCTCCGTGACCAGCCGTGTGCCGGCGCGACCATGATCGAGGCGAGTACCATGACGGTTGGTTGCTATACGGGTATAGAGCGGGCTTTCCTATACTGGAACGGCCGGCAGTTGGAAAATGTCTTTCACGCAGAATACACTGTTGACCTGGAATATCAACGCCATCCTTTCAAGGTACAGGGTTCAGAGCCGGTGAAAACGATGATGTGTCAGTACAAAGACCAGGATCAGTCGTTCAACCCGGTCTGGGATTGTAAGGAACTCAAAACCAATGCCCCGATCGCACAGCCGGTAAAGAAATCGCCGGCAGCAGTTCGGGCCCGGTAGCTGATGATAAAATGCTGTGATCCTTTGATGTTGGGATCACAGCATTTTAGTATCAAAAAATTGCTACTTTTGAGCAGTAAGCCTCCTGTATGGAAAATACTGCCACCACTCATTCCACTCCCTTTTTCCGCCGCCTGCTGATCGTGCTCGGCAAAAGCATCCTGTTTGCTGTTCTGGCCGGGATCTTTGTCTGGTTGTTGTCTCAGCCTATTGGTACGTTGCTGAATGCTGAGCAAATCAATGCCTTGAATGCAGGTGATATGTCCCGGATACAGGCCGGGGTTTTAAACCTGCTCTATCTAATTCTGGTGGTGGGCTCCATGGCAAGCCTCTTCATTGTCCGACAGCTCATCAGTAAGCAGCCGCTTCGTTCCGCCGGTTTGGGCTTTTTCAAGTGGCAACCCGAATTCGGCGAAGGCTGGATATTGGGTGCCGTCTTGGTCATCATCGGATATCTGTTGATGCTGATAAGCGGCATGGCGCGAAGCACGGGGCAGGAATTCATCTTTTCCACCTTTCTCTGGTGGATTTTATTCTTTCTCATCCAGCCATTTTTCGAAGAACTCATATTTCGTGGATTTTTGATGAGCCTGTTGGGGCGATACTTCAATCTCAAGGTAGCGCTGATCGTCTCGTCCTTTGCCTTCGCCATTGTTCACGCAGATAATGACGGATTCAGTATCATTAGCTTTGTAACCATTACCCTGGCCGGCTTTTTATTTGGTTTGCTCTTTATGAAAAGCGGGCAGCTATGGCTGCCTACCGGCATGCACGCAGCCTGGAATTTCATGCAGGGTGTTGTTTTCGGATTTCCAACCAGCGGCGTCAAAACCTATGCCCTTTTGGACACCACCACCTCCGGACCGGCCTGGCTGAGCGGAGGCACATTTGGTTTTGAGGGCTCTATTCTGGCCATATTGCTCATGCTGGCCGCAATCTGGTGGTACCGGGGAAGCTGGAAGCAGGAACGGCTTAGCGCTATAATGAACCTGTCGTTGAATCCGAGCAAGATCGCCATCCCTGATGAGGAAAAAGGATCGGACGCGAATCTGCCCTGATTGTGTTCCTTTTAGAAATGTCTCTTATCACAAAACCCAGCGTTTTTTTCAATTGATACCTATCTAAATACAATGCAAGCCATCCTGATCAAATCCTCCGGCGAAGCCGAACAAATGTACTTCGGTGAAATAGATCGGCCTTCTCCCGGGCCAAATGAAGTGCTGGTGCGTATTGCCTACACAGCATTGAACCGGGCCGATATACTACAGCGCATGGGGCAGTATCCGGTCCCGCCCGGTGACAGCCCGGTCATGGGTCTGGAAATGTCGGGGGAGATCGTAATGGCGGGCAGTGAAGTTCGTAAGTGGCACCCTGGTGATCAGGTATTCGGACTGCTCAACGGCGGCGGCTACGCCGAATATGCGATCATTCACGAAGATATGGCCATGCCTATACCCGCCGGGCTGGGCCTGAAGGAGGCCGCGGCCATACCGGAGGTGTTTCTTACTGCTTATCAGGCGCTGCACTGGATCGGGAAGATGAAAGCCGGAGATCAGGTATTGATCCATGCCGGTGCCAGTGGCGTAGGCACGGCGGCACTGCAACTGGCGCAACTGGCCGGTGCGACCAGTCTTGTAACCGCCTCAGCCGGCAAACATGATATTTGTAGGTCATTAGGAGCCGCCCGGACCATCGATTACCGCAATGAAGATTTTGCGGAAGCCGTATTGGAATTCACCGGCAGTCGGGGAGTAGATATCATTCTGGATTTCATTGCGGCCAACTATTTCCAACAGAACTTAAGATCTCTGGCCGTAGACGGTCGCATAATCATGCTGGCACTAATGGGCGGCATCAAAGTACCGGATGTCAATCTGGCGCCTATCCTCATGAAACGTTTACAGATTACCGGTTCCACCCTGCGTAACCGTTCTTTGGAATACAAGATCCGTCTCACACAAGACCTGTTCACTTATACCAGGGAGCATTTTGCTTCCGGACAGCTGCGTCCCATTATCGATACGGTTTTTCCCTGGCGTGAAGTAGCCGATGCACACCGGTATATGGAAGCGAACCGGAATCAGGGAAAGATCTTATTAATGTTGTGATGTTTTTGATACTGGGATACTGTGATACTATAGGCCTCAGTATGATATCAAAAATTCCAGATATCGAAGAATGACATTTCTTATGATCCGTAACATTATTATCCAGAAGGCTATAATAGAAGAAGCGCTAAAAAAATAGAGGATAAGCATAAGATCTTTGCCTCGAACCTTTAAATTAGGGGCCAATCTTGCACAAAATCCGAAATATGAATCGAAACAAATACACAAACGCTTTAATTGAAAATACAACCACGCTTCGGCTGAAGCTAATGATGACGGCCGTATTGGGCCTGTTAGCCATATACTCGCTGAGCGCCCAGAAAACCATTTTGCACTGCGGAAAAATATTGAATACCGAAAGTACCGGCCTCCTTTCCGAAATGAGTATTGTGGTGGAGGATGGTAAGATAACGGCTATCCAAAAGGGCTATGCACCGGGAAGCGGTGACGACCAGGTGATCGATCTGAAAGACCAGGTGGTACTACCCGGCCTGACAGATATGCACGTACACATTGAGAGCGAGTCCAGCCCGACACAATACCTGGAGCGGTTCACGCTCAATGATGCGGATGTAGCGCTCCGTGCTACTACCTATGCCAAAAAGACCTTGATGGCCGGTTTCACCTCGGTGCGCGATATGGGCGGTTCCGGCGTTAATGTCTCCCTGCGCAATGCCATCAACCGGGGCTATGTAGATGGCCCACGCATCTACACGGCAGAAAAAGCGATCGGTACTACCGGTGGCCATGCCGATCCGACCAACGGACGGAAAAGGGACGAAATGGATGATCCCGGCCCCAAGGAGGGCGTGATCAACGGGCCGGAAGATGCCCGTAAAGCGGTACGTCAGCGCTATAAGAACGGCGCGGACTGTATTAAGATCACCGCTACCGGAGGGGTACTAAGTCTGGCGAAGGATGGTCAAGGCCCTCAGTTCACTCAGGAAGAACTGGAGGCCATCGTTCAGACTGCCAAAGACTATGGATTCCACACCGCCGCTCACGCCCACGGTCCGGAAGGCATGAAAAGGGCCGTCCTGGCCGGTATCACTACCATTGAGCACGGCACCATGATGACCGAAGAGATCATGGAACTGATGAAAGAAAAAGGTACTTACTATGTGCCCACTATTTCTGCCGGTATGTTCGTAGCGGAAAAAGCCAAACAACCGGGCTATTTCCCGCCGGTTATTGTACCGAAAGCCCTGGCCATCGGTCCACAAATTGCCGATACCTTCGCCAAAGCTTACAAAAGCGGGGTAAAAATCGCCTTCGGCACCGACTCAGCGGTCTCTCCTCACGGGGATAACGGCAATGAATTCATCTATATGGTTGAAGCCGGTATGCCGGCCCTGGAAGCAATTAAAGCCGCCACTCTAACACCCGCTCAGATACTGGGTGTGTCCGATCAGTTAGGCACGCTGACGGAGGGAAAACTGGCCGATATTATCGCCGTACCGGGTGATCCGACGAAGGATATTAAGGTAATGACGGCGGTTAGCTTTGTGATGAAGGATGGGAAAGTATATAAACAGCCGCTTCACTAGCCCCGAGCGTAGCCGAGGGGCTGACGGACCGACTGACTTACGACTTATTGACTTACGACTAAGAGACTTCTACTAAACCACAGCAAATGGCCAACCGATTTCCGTACTATAAACAGCTGGACACCATGGACTGCGGGCCCACCTGCCTGCGGATGGTAGCGGCGCATTACGGCCGGCATTACTCTTTGCAGTATCTTCGGGAACACAGTTATATTGACCGGGAGGGCGTATCCATGCGTGGGATCGTAGAGGCGGCTGAGCATATTGGAATGCAAACTCTGGCCGTGTCATTATCGGTAGAAAAGCCGAACGAAGAACAACCCGGACTGGTAGATGCCCCACTTCCCTGCATTGTGCACTGGCAACAGCGGCATTTCGTAGTAGTTTATAAGATCAAAGGAGATAAGGTGTGGGTTGCCGATCCTGCTTCGGGAAAGATCAGGATGAGCATTGCCGCGTTTAAGGCAGGCTATATCCAAAATAACAACAAAGGGGTAGCTCTTCTGCTACAACCTACACCTGAATTTTACAGCCATGAGGGAGAAGCGGTCAATAAAATGGGAATATCTTATTTATTCCGCTATTTACGCCCCTATCGTCAGTTATTATGGCAATTGGGACTGGCCCTGGTACTCGGCAGTGTATTCCAGCTCATTTTTCCTTTTCTGACCAAGTCGATCGTCGACATCGGGATCGACAATCAGGATATCTCGTTCATTTATCTGGTGCTAGCCGCCCAGTTAATGTTATTCTTGGGGCAGATCTCCGTAAGTGTGGTTCAGAACTGGATACTGCTCCACATCGGCACCCGCGTGAACATTTCGCTCATTTCCGATTTTTTGAGCAAGCTTATGCGTCTGCCGATCGGCTTCTTTGACGCCAAGATGACGGGTGACCTTTTACAGCGAATTGGAGATCACCGGCGGATCGAACAGTTTTTGACTACCTCTACCCTTAATATCATATTCGGTGCATTCAACCTATTGGTCTTCGGACTGGTCCTTTTGCTGTTTCACGTGCCCATTTTTCTGGTTTTTCTGGTAGCTTCGGTCGCTTATATTACCTGGATACTCTTTTTCCTCAAACAAAGGGCGGTAGTTGATCACCAGCGCTTTCAGCAACTCTCCGATAATCAAAGTAATCTCATCGAACTCATTCAGGGTATGCAGGAGATCAAGCTACAGCGAAGTGAACGACGGCATCGCTGGGACTGGATGCACATCCAGGCCAAGCTTTTCCGGGCGAACGTGCGGGCGCTGGTCATTACCCAAAAGCAGGATGTCGGCACGCAGATCATCGGTCAGTTAAAAGACATCATCATTACTTTCATGGCCGCTTTTGCAGTAATCAACGGAGAGATGACCCTGGGTAGCATGCTGGCGGTGCAATATATCATCGGACAGCTAAACGGTCCGCTGCAACAACTGGCCGGCTTCTTTCGTACGGCTCAGGACGCCAGGATCAGTCTGGAACGCCTCGGAGAGATCCATCTCCAGGAGGAAGAAGAAGATCTTTCTCCCACCGATTCGGAATTTCTGCCGGAACAGGGAGATATCCACATTGAACAACTCACTTTTCAGTACAACAAATTGTACGGCCCGGTACTCAAAGACATCAATCTGACGATCCC
Organism: Lewinella sp.; assembly: GCA_020436695.1. Taxonomy (GTDB): domain Bacteria; phylum Bacteroidota; class Bacteroidia; order Chitinophagales; family Saprospiraceae; genus Flavilitoribacter. Next base: position 14,039 of record JAGQXH010000055.1, read on the forward strand.
ACACGGGAAGGTGACCGCCATCGTAGGTACCAGCGGAAGTGGTAAAACGACGCTGGTGAAATTAATACTCGGCTTTTATCCTCCCACTCAGGGCAGGATCAAGGTCGGCGGCCTGCATCTTGACAATTTGAGTAAAGATCTGTGGAGACGAAACTGTGGAGCCGTAATGCAAGACGGCTATATCTTTTCAGAATCGATCGCCCGCAACGTGGCAGAAAGTGAAGACCGGATCGATAAAAGCAAACTCCTTCGGGCCGTAAAAACAGCCAACATTCAGGAGTTTGTCGAATCGCTTCCTCTGGGCTACAACACTAAAGTAGGCAGTAAGGGCAATGGACTGAGCCAGGGACAGCGCCAACGGTTACTGATCGCCCGGGCGGTTTACAAAGATCCTCCCTATCTGTTTTTCGACGAAGCCACCAATGCGCTGGATGCGGAAAATGAAAAGACGATCATGGAAAATTTGGAACAGTTTTTCAGCGGACGTACTGTGGTGGTCGTCGCCCATCGACTGAGCACTGTGAAAAATGCAGATCAGATCGTGGTGCTGGAAAAAGGAGAGCTGGTAGAAAAAGGAACGCACGAGGAACTGGTCGCACAAAGGGGCAGATATTTTCATCTGGTCAGGAATCAGTTGGAACTTGGGAATTAGTCGAAAGTCGGAGCGTCGTAAGTCTTCAGTCCGACTGCCGACTAAAATACAAATCAATGTCAAACCTAATCACCGATCCGAAAGACATTCGCCTACGCGAAGAGAACGAGATCCAGGCCCTGCTGGGGCATCCCCCGGTCTGGCTGACCCGTTGGGGTATCACGCTGGTGGCCATAGGAGTGGCAGTATTGTTGCTAATCGGCACTTTATTGCGCTACCCGGATATTGTGGAAGCGCCGGCCAGCATTGAAACCGTATATCCTCCCATTCGGCTGGAAGCCAAAGTGGATGGGCGCATTCAGGAACTGTTGGTAGCCCCGGGAGAAAAGGTAAGTTCAGGAGACCTACTGGCGGCACTCCAGAATCCGGTTGCCCGAGAAGATATTATTTTGATCGAAACTGCTTTGGATCAACTTATTCCAAAGATTGACAATAGATCCATTGGAGGTGAACTATTACCAGCAGGCCTGCATCTGGGCGATCTTCAGGAATCCTATTCACAACTCAGCCGCTTCCTTGAAGCACAGCAATATCGCCTAAACCGCGACGACATCCAGCAGCGTATCGCACTGTACCGCAAACAGATCCAGCAATTACCAGCGCTGGATGAAGTGACCAAAAAAGAAGTGATCACGCTAAAAGAGGAAGTGGCTCTGGCCGAAAAAAACAAGGACACCTACGCTCAATTGCTAAAAGAAGAAGCAGCCAGCGAACTAGAATTCGAGCAGGCGCAGACTGACTATCTACGCGTACGCCGGCAATTGGAAGCCCAGGAACGCAATCTTATACAAAACCAACTGGAAGAACAGCGTCTGCGAAACGAGATCATCAACCTGACCCGTCAGCAGTCGGACGAGGTTAAGAACGGTTGGTTAGAATTATACCAGAGTGCCCAGCAATTGCGCGGCGCCATCGATCAATGGAAAGATACCTATCTGATCCAGGCTCCGCTGGCCGGGCAGGTGGTCCTATCCCGCATCTGGCATGTAAATCAATCGGTCGATAAGGGGCAAACGGTACTTACGATCGATCCGTCCAATGGTACAAGTCAGATCATTGCCCGGGCACAACTACCGCTGGCCCGCTCTGGGAAAGTCAACCCGGGCGATTCGGTGCTGCTCCGGCTGGAATCTTACCCGTACAAGGAGTTCGGCGTTTTGAAGGGTATGGTCCGGGAGATCACTCCATTGCCCGAATCGCCGGAACCGGGCAGCCTACCCGTTTATCAGGCCCGGATCGAACTGACATCTCCCGGTTTGACCACAACCAACAACAAACCCATTGAGTTTACACAGGAAATGAGGGCCATAGCCCGTATTATTACCGAAGACCGTTCTTTTTTGGGAAGGGTGCTGGATGAAGTCCTCAGCCTTTTTCGGGAAAGTTGAACTTAGAAGCTCCGATACCAGTTGATCGTCGTCACAAAATTACTTTGCAATGGAGATTGGAATAATGGTCTCAGCCGGTAGTCAAATGCCCATTCAAATTTATTACCGTCGGTAATTGCATAGCCGAGCGCAGGTCCCAGGCGGACTTCCAGGTCAAAGTCTGGCCCCTGAAATCTCCCCAGGTATTCATGGTTGATCTTGAGATAGAATTCTCCCGGATCAACGGTCTGGCCGGATAGCGCCATATCCGCCGCTATCCGGTATCTCGCACGGAAAGTCATTGCCCGGCCTGAACGCAAAGTCTGATCGGTCATCAATCGGTGAGCCAGTCGAAAAGTCTCATATTTTCTGACTATGGTAAACTGCTGAATGAATCGATGGGTCAGGTCTCCGGACCGTTGAAACCGCAAAAAATATCCACCCGCCAGCGCATTATTCAGCCCTACTTTCCGGGACAATTGAAAGGCTACATCCATAAACTGATACTCAAAGCCGATTTCCGAATAACTGGAAAAGACGCCCTTCCCGAGGTCCAGCCGGGCTTGAGTTTTACCATTCAAACTCCAGCCATTCTCCAGCTTTTTGTTAATATTGATCCCTGACATCAGGCCAAGTGTATAGGCATGTTGACCGTACAGTAATCCGACCATGCCGACGAGCAGAGTGACCAGCCATACATTTTTCATACATCAGTATTCCAGATTATCCGTATTCCTGAAAAGGCTGACCGTCCGGTGTTCGGCAACGCCTTTATCCGTAAAAAGATATTCATACCAGTGTGCCTTACCTGATGTGCGTCCTTTTACGATCAGTTCGTACTTTACTATCACATTTTGAGTATCAAAAGGTTTTGCAGTAAGCTGACGTAAAGCAACCGGATCTCCACTGTATTGTATCTGGATCTTGATTATTTTAAATTTTTCAAAGTCACTCGCAAACTTGGATAATATGGCTTGCCGTGTAGCCGCTGGAAGTTTTCTTCTGTCAATCACTATTTCGATGTCCTCCAATCGGCCGGTCGTATCGAATTCAATACTGTATCGATGCTTATTGAAACGCGTCTTGGCCTCAATGGAGTGTCGCTGCCACCCTTCCTCCGCGTACCACCTGATCTTCCGATCAAATCCTGATTCCCGGACAAACTGAAGAGCTTGTTCAGGTACCTGCATCTCCTGAATACGGTATTCGCGCTCATATTTTTGAGCCGACACTTCATAGCTAATCAGCAGAACGAAAAAGAGTAGCCTTACGGTTGATAGTTTCATAACGTTATCTCTTGCCTGGTAGGCTGTACATTTCCGCTTTTGTTCATTGACCGGAAAACGTACCCTACTGTTTCAAGGGCGTATTCATCCAGTATCCCATCGTACCGGTCACCGGCTGTAGCAGCTGGAAATTGGCCGACAAAGTGGTATCCCTGTCGATAAACGGGAGATCTTTCCGTCTATCGGCGGTAGTAGTTGTAGTGATCTTTTGCCGGAACAATTCGCGGTATTGCCTGGCCTCTTCGTATTGCGGTTCGTTCAAAAGGTGATGATGCCGGTCGTAGATCTCACCGAACTCGATCTTTAATTGTGGCAGCCATTGGTCAATATCTTTGAGTAGGGGTATAACATCCTCGTTATTCAGAAACAGTCGTACTGCATAGGCACCATCCGGAATGATCCGTTCGATTTGCACTTTCCGTTTGGCCAGTTTGATGCTGTAATTATCTTTATTCAAAGCCGAGGATCTATCCGGTGATTTATTCATGATCACTTCCAGGTAGGTCGTCCGGAGGTTCCAGCCCACCGCACCGGTATTAGACTGGGTCGTGTCCAGCCGGATACCGTCGACACGGAATAGCGGCGGCTTGGACAGATAAAACAGATTATTGAAAGAGATGTAGTTGAGATACATCCCGTCTGATCCTCTTGCGTATTCCACCTGAATATCGTACAGCAGCCGTCGGGTATCCTCCTCCTTGTCGTATACCCGGTATTCCAGTTTATGGATCGCAAAGTTCCCGCTTTCGATATAGATCCTGCCTTCCACATCAAATTTCGGCCCCAAATAGGGCCTTCGACCTTCAAAGGTGATACTGTGCAAAATAATGTCTCCTACAACCGTAGGTTCCGACATGCTGAATTTATGTTGATGGTAGAAATCCGTATCAAATATATTGACGAAGGAGTAGGAATGCACCCGGTGATTGCGCACGGCATCGTGCATCATTAAAATACTCAATTCATTGCCGCCGAAGGGGGTCATTTCCGCATTGGGCACAAATTTTTCATTTTTGTTATCATAGGCGATGGCAAAACTGTCGTTGACCACGAAATCCTCATTCAGCAGGTAATTGTAAAGTTTCATTTGAGTAACAAAACGGTTATCGGTCTGAAAACCCCGGTCGAATACCTCCACTATGGCTTCATTCAGATTAATGTACTGTCCGTGCCGCTTCTGGTAATCCCGATAATAGCCAATATAGGAAAAGGGAGATTGCGGAAAGTTGTCCGGGATACGGCGAATGGCCCGATAGACGATCTGGCCGGCCGATAGCTGCTTTCGTTGCTTAAACCGTACTACTGCTTCGGGTAATACGTATGCGGCCCGTTGAATAGTTATTGTATTGGCTTGTTGCATCGACAGTTGGGAAAGTGCCATTTCCAAGGTGATGTATCCAATGCAGGAAATTACAATCGTATCGCCCTGTTTCTGATAGGTCAGCGGGATCTGAAAATCACCTTCCAGGTTGGAAATAACCCCGATGTTTTGCCCTTTGATGCCGATGGTGGCAAAGGGGACCGGTTCGCCTGTCTGTTCATCCAACAGCGTACCGGTAATTATCGATTGTTGTGCGGATAAGGATGTGATCAATAGAAAGCAGCAAAGCCAATAAAGAAGTGGGCGCCTTGTTTTCATAATTTACATCACCTTGGCGATTGAAAAAAGTAATGAACTGTAGTTCGGAAGCTACGGACATCTTTGAAAAACTCAAAGTCAAGGCACGCCATACACTACTCATTAACAATAAATTAACTTCATTTACAAAAGCCTACGATTTTCATTAGGCTTTTTCCAACCTTTCATTTTATTCCTCGTCTTTATCCTATAAACCCGATCACCCGATGCTAAAAACCTACCTAAAAGTGGCCTTCCGCAACCTGTTGAAGCGGAAAGGCAACACCCTCATCAACATTTCCGGACTGGCCCTGGGAATCGCTACCACTATTGTCATTGTCCTATACGCCCGAAATGAACTGACCTACGACCAATACCATGAAAATTCCGAAAACACTTACCTGGTGTACAAGGAAAGGGTCACGCCCAATGGCGTACAACCCACCTTTGATACCTGGGTACCGCTGCTGGATCGCCTGCAATCAGAATTTCCGGAAGTGGATCGGGGTACCCGGCTTTTCCAAACCGGCATTACAATGGAAGTGAACAACCAGCGCTTTGAAGAAGAGTGCTACTATATTGATCCTTCCTATTTCGAAGTATTCGACTTTCCGCTGGAACGGGGGAATAATAAGCAACCCTTTACGCAAAAAAATTCGATCATCATCTCCCGGGCGATGGCCACCAAACTATTTGGTGAAGCCGATCCAATCGGACAAGAGGTACGGGTGAATTTTCAACAGCTCTACACCGTATCCGGGGTACTGAAGGATTACCCTCGAAACGGCTTTATCGGCCAGGAGATACTGCTGCCTATCGATAGTGATCCGGAATTCGCAGAAATGCAGAATGATTGGGGAGGCTCTTTTCTGTTTACGTTTATCACTTTGAGTCCGAATTCCGATCAGGCCGTGTTGACCGATAAATTTCCACAGCTG
>JAGQXH010000560.1 GCA_020436695.1 Lewinella sp.
CTGCCACATCTGATCTGTAACATTCGTCCTCGTTCTATAATAATAAAGAGATTCTCCGTTTAAAAAACCTTCCGCCCCTTCCTTCCTTTACTAACAAACACTAGATTGATTGATCCATGCCCCAATTTTCATATCATTAGCTACGAGTAAAGGTTCAGGATTAGCTCCAGCAGAACGACTCCTATAGAGCTTGCATTCTGCTGGAGCTTTTATTTTTATATACCTACAGTTGCCGGTTGATTATTTTAGAAGCACTTCATCCGCGTCAGCTACATACATACGAGTGCTTTTGGTGTAATTCCCTCCATTGGGATCGGCGTATTCCAGATCCAGGTAAAAGGCCCGATAACCGGTGGATGGATAATCTACCTGAGTTTCCAGATGTCCAACCTCTTTTTGGTTAAGATCTTTTTTAACGAAAGTCTCATCTCTGAAGTCTCGGTCATCCGAGTCGGCCCACCATAGTGCTGCACCGGTGAGCTGATCAGCGGAAGCTTTAATCTTCAATTTAGCTCCGGTACCATTGGGCATAATTCTGTATTTGCTCAGGGGATATTTTTCTCCTCTCAGCGTCTGACCGAAAAAAGCGCTAATGGCTCGCAGCGCCTGTTCTCCACCATTCAGATCGTGCCCCGCATTGGGTACGTAGTGCACATAATTTTCGCCGGGAATATCATCAATGTAGTTTTTGATCGCATCCACCGGCCAGTATTCGTCGTTGGTGCCGATAAGAATTAATTTGGGCATGGTCAGTTTCGAGCGGTAAGCATAAGGATCGATCATACGTGCTATTTCCGTTCCCCGGTCGGAGTTCATTTCCTGGACGATCCCCAGCTCCACGTAGTCCTGTATCTGGATGCTATAGTCTTTCCACACATCCAACTGATATTGCAGGTTTACCGGCATATTCAATACGTCGATCACCATGGGTGCAATGGCCACTACCCGCTTATCACTGGCGCCGGTGAGCCAGGTCGTCCAGCCGCGTTTAGAAGCGCCGGTAACGACAAAGCGATCGATATTGCGTTTCAACTCATTCCGACCGAATTCCTGTACGGCATCCATGGCCCGAACAGCTCCTTTAACCATTGGAAATAGCAGCGGCCAGGAATAATCACCGTCAGACTTAAAATTGTGCAACGTATAGGAGATCAGTGCATCTTCCGTCAGGTCGTCGTACAACGGCTGGTTGGGAGTCTGCCAGAGAATAGTAGTTACCGCCTTGTTTTTGACGGCCATTAATGCCATTACCTTTGTCAGATCATCACCTTTTTTGCGCCAGTCGGGTTCGCCGTTCTTAACGCCCTTACCAGTTATAAAAAGTAAAGCCCCATCGTAACTGATCTCCGGCGGCACCAATATCGTAAGCTGGTGCACCCAGGTATGCTCGCGCCACTGCTGAGATACCAATCTCAAGACATGCACTTTAACACCAGCCAGATCATAAGATTCCTTTACTTCCCAGGAATAGCTTCGATCACCATTATTCAGATATTTCATCAAAGCATTGTCGGCAGAAATGGGAGCATTGGCAGACTGTGACGGTTCAGCCGTTTTACAGGAAATAAAAAGCACTATCAGGAGTGCAGCCAGGACACTGGTTTTCATATACACAATTTTGAAAAATTTGGAAATGGGTCATTTTTCGGCAACAGCCGGAGTAGCACTTTGTCCAATCATCTCCAGCGCATTCTTGATCAGCACATCTCCGGTGCGTTCCCCCAGGCTAGTACGGGAGATGTATTCATATCGCTTGAAACTATTGAAGTCTTCCCGGGTAAGGATGTAGCCGAAGGCATCATTGGTTAGTCCGAACAACAGGTTCTGTTGACCTTTCATATTTCGTTTGAGATAAAAACCTATATTAGGCAGGGCTTCTCCGGGAATTGTGAGTACCTGAGCCGTCCCGATCTGTAAAAGATTGAGTTGGGTGCTCACCGTATGATCACTCGATAATTTTCCCAGCAGCGGTGAGTGCTCCATAATAAAACGCATCATCTCCGAATCGACCGGAAAAGCTACTCTCCGGGACATACATTGCAAAGCCGCATTTTCCTGCAACGGAGCGTCCTTTACGATACGTAGGGCTTCATCCGCCAGCAAATGACCGATCCGGATACATTCTTCCCAGGTGCCGATGTCTTCATGTCCATCGCCCCGGTTGTCGGCAGTTACCATGCCCCCCTGGGCACCATTCATAAAAAGGGCCATGCCACCGGTTTGCGATTCGATCCGTTCGTAAAGCGGACCACAAAGATCCGGGCTAAGTATGCCTCTTTTCGAACCGATCACCTCCGGATGAATAGCATAATTGACTAGGGTAGCCAACACTTTTCCCCTATTTCCGGGATTCATTCGGATCGCCTGGATCACATCGCAACGAGGATCATACAATTGCTCCGCATAATAATTGTAAGCGATCTGTCCCTTAGCCTCTCCTTCTGCTATCTTCAAAGCTACGGGTTCCAATTGCTCGATCGCTTCATTGACGGCATCGGCCACTTGTTGTACGCACCAGTTCAGATAGTCAAGATCGGCTTTGGTATTGCCCTGCTCATCCGGGAAAGCGTAAGCATCCGGGCCACTATGGGTATGAGTTGCGCCAATAAGAATATTTTCGGGAGGAATACCTTTGATCAGCGCCCGGGATCTGTCGCCCAGCACCGAAGGCCAGCCCAGATTATCAATATTGACGATGGCCACCCGCTCGCCTCCTTTCTCCAGCACCAGTGCCCGCACATAGAGGTCGCCTTTTTTCTCAGTAGCCGGTTTCGGAATGCCAACCCCACCGGATACCGGTAACAGCGGATCGGGAGTGATCATGCGCAGAGCTGCTCCTGCTTTCAGCACTGTTGTGCCATCCCCATCTCCGGCAATTACCCAATCTTCATCGAATGCAGCATGCCGGATATTGGCTGAGCGTTCGTCATCCTCTTTCCGGCCGGCAAAGCTGTAAACCACATGAATTCGACCGTCTTTTCCCTGAATGACCGACGGATAGGCACCGGTATCTCCTCCCGGCTCATCCAGCAAAAGATGACGGGTATAAGCCCAGCTCTTCCCTTCGTCCATGGAAATTGATACAGCCAGTGAATGGCGGCCATCTTCCGTATCATTGTAAGCGATCAGCCAGTGACCGTTGCTCAGTGTAACGATATCCGAACCGGAGCCCGGATTGGGTAATTCACTATCCTCAACTGGGCTCCACGTCAGGCCATTATCCCGGGAAAGGCTCATCGGGTGTCGCTGTGGAGGTGGTCCGTTATCCCGCATATAGGCAACTAGTGTACCATCGTTTTTTTTGGCAATGCTGGCCTGGATATTGGCAATGCCTACTACCGGTGTACTAAATTTCCAGTGCTCGCCAAAATCGTCGGTAATGGCAAAAAGAGTCATTTCCAATCCGTCCGAATACAACGGCAGTATCATGCGATCACCAACAAATACTGCTTTGTTCTTGGTTTGCCAGCCCATTCGGCGAAAGTAAGGATAGCCCAACCGGGCACTTTCGTAAGATCCGTCATCTTTGGGGATTCGCCCGGAGCGGATCATGTTCTCTCCTTTTGCTTTGCCTACTATGTCTTTTTTAAATGCCACCCAGGCTTCCACCATTTTCTCGGCAGCACCTTGTTCAATGAGTTCCCGGCCAAAAGCGTCCAATTGTTCTTCCACCGACTGTGCGAAAGTGTCATCCGGTAGGATACCTCGCTCCGTAGGTCCACCGGGCTTAACGTGGATCACATCCTGCCATTGCCAGTTGGGAGGCCCGTCTGCCTGCTGATAATCGTCGCTGATCCGGTATTTCAGTAAGGAAGTTTCCCATTGATTGGCGATCACGGTATACCATACGAGCCACAATCGCTCGCGGGTATCCAGAAACAATACCGGATTGATATCGGGGAAATCAGGTACATCGGCCATTACGAATGGTGTGGTCCACTTATTCGAGCCCTTTTTCAGGCGGGCTCCCATGATGCGCACATCATCGGCCCAACGCTCACCGGTGCCCTGAAACCAGGCGGTGAGCAGGTCTCCGTTGGGCAACTCCACAATGGTGGAACCGTGGGTGTGTTCCGTTTGTAAAGGGAAGATGGATTCTCCAATCGTAATTTCCTGGGCAATAACAGGTAGAAAGCCCAATAGTAGAAACAGGCAAAGCAAATTGATCTTTCGCATAGGAATAAGCCATTTGGGGCTGATTCAAAATAAGTTCATTCCCGAAACTCCTAATTGTATTTTTTTACTTGATTCCTATTATTTTTTAACTCCGAAATGGAACAGTTTACCGAAAGACTTTTCGATAATCAGAAGGCGTTTTCTGCATCACGCTCCGGAACTGATGATTAAAGTTGGCAATGTTGTTGTAGCCGCTTTCATAACAGATCTGGGAGATCGGTTTTTCCGTTTCGGCCAACATTTTTGCGGCCAGACGAATCCGCACCTGCTTGACGTATTCCATAAAGGTTCGGCTCGTCTTTTTCTTAAAGTAGCGGCAGAATGCACCGGGCGTCATATGCAGCAGTGCAGCAGCTTCATCCTGGCGGATGCCGGTTTCCAAATTTTTGAATACGTACTCGTACACCAGGTTGATCTTTTCGTGGTCCCGGGCATAGGAAGCGGAATAAGCCACATCCGACAGGAATTCGTAATCTTCGATCTGGAGCAGCAGGCTAAAGACTTTCAACAGCTCAATGTAACTTTCCAGCCCGGACAGGTGGATCAACCTTTCCAGGATACTCTGGATCTCTGCGATCTTTTCGCCTTTAAACCAGATGCCAACATTGGCCTTTTTCAATAAAGCCTCCACCTCTTCCAGTTCGGGAATATTAAAAAAATCGGAACTGATGAGGCCTTCGTAGAAATGAATGACAATAGAAGCAGGTTGCCGGGTATCGGCCAGTTCGCTGGTGTCCCAGCAATGCGGCAATTCCGGGCCAAGCAGCACCAGATCACCATCTTCAAAACCGGAAATACTGTTGCCGACTATTCTTTTGCCCGAGCCGGAGATCACGAAGTTGAGTTCGTAGTTGTTGTGAAAATGAATGCGGGATGGGGTAACATCGTGAAAATGTTTGCGGGCAATAAAAGAATGTCTGTGCGGAACATGGATTCGATCAAATACTAGCTCCATTTCAATAATTTTAACCCATAGTCTAATTGTTTCACCCCGTAATAGCAGAAGAGGTTAAAAAACCATGTTAAGCTAGTAATTTTTTTGACGTCATCCGAGTGATTGGACAATTTTTTAATATAGTTTCATTTCAGGATCGTCAGCGAACCATCTTCCTGAAACCACATCCCCGATACGATATCGAGCCCCCGGGCTTCTTCTTTGGTCAGTTTCTTGGATAGACGAGTGTAGGGTTTTATAGGTAATCCCCGTTTGGACATCAGGTACTTTACACCCGAAGGATGTACGGACCGCTGTGCCAGTTCCATTGCACAGAGGGAAGCATTCAGTTGTTCGACGGAGGGATCGTTTACCCGCCCTCCTTTCCATACTTCGATGGTAAGATCGGGCAGCCAGTTGGCCACCACGTTCATGGATCCCGGCACACCGGCCTGGGTTGCTTCCAGCATAAAAGGTACGTTAGCCTGCAGAAGGTCCAGCTTACTGTTTTCGGTGATTTCCAATATCGACAGGATCTTATCCAACTCACAGCTGGTCTCCTTGTAGGCTACAAATCGCCCGCTATCTGCCAGTTTTTGGATGAGCTCCAGGCCAAGGTGATAATGACGGGGAAAAGGACACTCATAGATCCCGAGTGGAATATCGGAGTTTTCTGCAAAGTGGAATAAATAGCGCTCTAATTCCACATCGTCCTGAACAGTAGCCGGAACGGTCAACA